>WQWG01000194.1 GCA_009785435.1 Clostridiales bacterium | reverse complement strand
GATTTTCATGCCTAAACTTCTGCCTCCGACGAACTTCCTGTAGATTTCATCGGGCAGTTTCAGGCTGGAACTCGTTTTGCTTGATAAATCAATCAAAAGTATATTTCCGCTAATTCCTTTCATGCTTCTTGATCCTTTCTATTGATAATTCTGACGATGCTGTTAGAGCAAATGGAACATGTTTAGCACATAGATGAATCCAAATATGGAAAAACATGATACCATACTGGTTACAACGGTAATCTGACCTGCAAGCTCGCCATCGGCTCCCATCTCCTGAGCAGTAATCTGACTTGTCACCGCCACGGGCGTACTGAACAGGATCATAATCGCGGCAAGCCTCGACCCTTGAAATCCCATCATCACCGCGATTACAACCAGAACAGCCGGGTTAATGAACATCTTTTGAATCGATATCGGTATGATGTATTTCATATTCCCGAACGCTTTTTTAAATCTGAAACTCCCACCAAGCGACATGAGCGCAATCGGAGGCGCAATGACCGCAAGACTGTTTATCGTCGTGTCGACTAAAAACGGTAGTCTGATGCGAAGCACCACCACGGCCAATGCGACTACAGATGCAATAATAAGCGGGTTTGTTGCCAAATCTTTCGCAATTTGCTTTAACGTCTGAAAAAAGTTCTTATTCGTATTGCCAAAGAATGAAAATATCAATATCGTCAGCCCATTGTATAACGGTACAACTGTGGCAATGATAACGGCAATCGGCGCGAGGCCCTCTATGCCGTACATATTTGTAATAAGCGGTACGCCAAACAAAAGCGCATTGCTCCGAAACAGCGCCTGAACAATCGTACCCCTTTTAAAATTGTCCTTTTCCAACATCGGAATGACAATCATTAAAACAGCAACGAGAATCAGGCTTGATATCACCACAAACTCAACCGTAACCCATTCGTCTCTTATTTCTTCCCGCCGGGATACAATGCTCGTAAAAATCATCGCCGGCATAAAAACCCTGAAGCTGATCTTATTCGTCCTTATGACGTACTCATCGGTAAAAACGTTAATACGTCTAAAGAAATATCCCAATGCGATCAGCGTAAACAGAGGTAGGACGACGGAGGCCGAAAACAGAAAATTTTCCATACGATCGTCAATCAATCCTTTTTCTTTAATGGAGCAGGCACATTTGCTTTCGGATCCGTAAGCACATCGATTACAGTGGATTTTTCTTCCGCGAGTGCTTTTAGTATCGCCGGCCCTATGTCTTCCGCCCTCTCAACCGTAACGCCATTCAGGCCAAACGATTTTGCGGTTTCGCTAAACCTTGTCGGTATGAAGGTAAAGTGACTTCGCGCCCTTTCTTCATTGTCACTATGGACTTGGCTGAGGTCTCCTGAACACTGCGCCAATACTTGATTGTTGTTTACAATGGTAATCGTCTTAATGCCGTATCTTGCCATCGTCTCCAGCTCGCCGAGATGATAGTACATCCCGCCGTCTCCGATAAAGCAAAAGACAGGACTATTCGGCAATCCGAGTTTGACGCCCATTGAGCCGGGAAGCGACCAGCCCAACGACCCCGCAGCCCTGAAATATTTCTGTGTTGCTTTCAGGCGCAGCATGGTTATTGTCCACTGGGCGGAATAACCGGTATCCGCCACAACAGCCGCGTTTTCCGGTAAGACTTTACTGATTTCATGGCAAAGTCGTTCAGGCCTGATTGGTGTATCTTTCATTTCCTGAAAAACCCTGTATTCATCAATGGTGTCCTTTACATATGCCGTGACTTCTTTACGCCATTCCGCTCTGTCCGTTTTGTTTGATGCTGCAAGAAGCTGTGCGACAACCGTCTTCGCATCTCCCAAAAGGCCGATTGTTTTTGGATAGCATCTCCCGAGTTCCGACGGGTCAATATCGATTTGAATGACTTGCATATCAATGGTTGGACACGTCCAGTCACAAGTCGTCTGGTCACTCGCCTGCGTACCGATAAAAATGACAAGATCCGAATTTGACGTCGTGCGGTTTGCACAATCCATACCGTACAATCCGCAATTTCCGGCCCAAATCGCATCTGTTTCGTCCACGATGGCTCTTCCGTCCGGCGTCGTTATGATTGGAATATCATTGAGCGCCGCAAAATCGTAAATTTCCTTTTCCGCGCCCGAAACTTTCGCGCCTCTTCCCGCTATGATAACCGGTTTTTTCGCCGCTCGAATCGCCGCAATTGCCTCGTCTATTTTACTTTTCTCGGCAGATGGGCGATAGGCCGGATTTTTGATATAGGCGTCTTCCGTATAGAGCGGTTCGTCAACCGTTGCCATTTCCATCGTTCTTCCCATTTGGTTGGATATGTCAAGGTGCACCGGCCTTGGCTTTCCGGTTGTTGCCTCTCTGAAGCACTGACGGAGCAGGTACGGAATCTGATTTGCCTGCGATATGTCCGCGTTAAACTTTGTGATGCCTTCAAACAGCAAACGGTGATCCGTTTCCTGATACGCATTTTTATGTTGATAATGCGGCACTTTTTTCCCGGAT
>WQWG01000193.1 GCA_009785435.1 Clostridiales bacterium | reverse complement strand
TATCATGCGGGTTGATTATATCAACGCATTGGAAGCGACACGTTTTGGTACGAATCCAAGTGATGAAGCTTTTAACATACTGATGGCAGAATGTGAAATTGAAGCGCAAAGAGATTTTTGCAGGATGTTTCATATAACGCCACCAATGTAAATAATAATTGCAAAAATGAGGGGATGTGGGTTTTGAATGCAAAAAGAATTTGAAATCGGGCCGATCAGGCCGCCAAGTGAAGCAGAGAGTTTGCTGCTTCGAATTACGCGAAACTGTTCATGGAACAAGTGCAAGTTTTGCACGATTTATAGAGGGCAGAAGTTCAGCACGCGCTCGATGGAGGAAATAAAAGCGGATATTGATCAGGTTGCCCAATTCAGAAACGACCTATTGAATTGGGCGGCAGCCGGTAATAACAGTTTTCAGTATATTCAGCAGCAGCTTCAGGGCTTGCCTTACGAAACCATCAATCGATACATGTTTATACTGCAATGGATAAACAACGGCGAGGAGTCGGTGTTTCTTCAAGATGCCAACACGGTTGTGTTGACGTTTGATAAATTGAGGGAAATCCTGACGTATCTGAGAGAGAAGCTTCCGAACATCAAGAGAGTGACATCGTATGGCAGAGTCGAATCGTTGGCGAAATTTTCAGTGCAGCAATTGTCTGAATTAAGGGAAGCGGGACTTGACCGCATTCACTCGGGCTATGAGTCCGGTTCCGATAAAGTGCTTCAACTGATCGACAAAGGTTATACAAAAGCGCAGGAAATCGAAGCGGGGCAAAAGGTCAAAGCATCCGGCATGGAACTGTCGGTTTACTATATGCCCGGCGTTGGAGGCCAGGCGCTGTCAGACGATAACGCGCTTGAAACGGCCGACGTGATCAGTCAAGTAAATCCTGACTTCGTTCGCATCAGAACGTTTGTGTCGCATCCGGATACCGGGCTGATGGAAGAAATCAACAGCGGGCGCATGAAAGAATGTACGGATTTGCAAAAAATGCTGGAACTGAAAAAGATGATTGAAAACATCCACGGTGCGGACGGCATGCTTTACAGCGACCACATCATAAACTTGCTTGAAGACGTGAACGGAAATTTGAAGACCGATAAACAAAAAATGTTGTCGATATTTGAAGCGTTTGAAAAACTTGACCTGCAAGACCAACGCAGATTTCAGATCGCGCGCCGCATCGGCCTTGTCAGACACGTTTCCGAGATGGGGCTTTTGAGCGTAGAGCAGCAAGCCAAGATCGATACGTATCTTTCGCAGCTTGACACCGATGAAAAATTCGAAGCTTTTCTTTTGAGATTTCTGAGGCGTTGTATATAACCAATCAATTAGTTTTTAAGACTTTGCAGGGGCGCAGGGATTCTGCCGCCTCTGTTGATCATTTTTGCAGGTGATTTTGGGTTGACTTTCATGACGGGGCCGTTGCCCAAAAGTCCGCCGAAGTTCAGTTCTTCGCCCTCGGCAAGCCCTACTGCGGGGATGATTCTGACTGCCGTCGTTTTGGAGTTGACCATACCGATGGCCGCTTCGTCGGCAATGATTGCTGAAATAACGGATTCATGCGTGTCTCCGGGTACAACGATCATATCAAGCCCGACAGAACATACGGCTGTCATGGCCTCCAGTTTTTCGATGCTGAGAGAACCGGATCGTGCTGCCGCGATCATACCGGCATCTTCGGTGACAGGGATAAAGGCACCTGACAAGCCCCCAACATTTGAAGAAGCCATCACGCCGCCCTTTTTCACAGCATCATTGAGAAGCGCAAGTGCTGCCGTACTGCCGTGCGCACCGCATTGCTCAAGCCCGATCTCTTCAAGGATGTAGGCGACTGAATCGCCGACCGCCGGAGTTGGGGCAAGAGAAATGTCAATGATTCCAAAAGGAACACCGAGACGCTTGGAAGCTTCGCTTCCGACAAGCTGACCCATTCTTGTGATTTTAAAGGCTGTTTTTTTGATCGTATCCGCAATTTTTGTAAGATCGTCTTCATCAGAAAGCTTTGTCAGTGCAGCTCTGACAACTCCGGGGCCTGAAACGCCCACGTTTATGACGCAATCCGGTTCACCGGGGCCATGGAAAGCGCCGGCCATAAAGGGATTGTCCTCAGGCGCATTGCAAAACACCACGAGCTTGGCCGCGCCGATGCACTGCCTGTCTTTGGTGTAGTCTGCCGCTTTTTTGATCACATCGCCCATCAGTTTGACTGCATCCATGTTGATTCCTGCCTGCGTCGAACCGATGTTGACGGATGAGCATACAAAATCGGTCTCCGAAAGAGCGCGCGGAATGGCTTGTATCAGCTCTTTGTCTCCCGGTGCAAATCCTTTCTGCACGAGCGCAGAAAATCCCCCGATAAAGTCTATGCCGATGTCTTTTGCGACCTTGTCCAAGGTTTTTGCATACTTGACAGGGTCACCGCCCGAAGCGGCAAGCAGCATAGCAATCGGAGTGACAGATACCCTTTTGTTTACGATCGGAATGCCGTACATCTTTTCAATATCTTC
>WQWG01000192.1 GCA_009785435.1 Clostridiales bacterium | reverse complement strand
ATCCGAACGGCACCGGCAATCCGATTTTCGTCATCTCCGCCAGGTTCGCGCCCTTTCCGCCAAGCAGACTTTTCATGTCTTTCGAACCCTCGTTGAATGAGTAGACGTACTTTTTCATAAGTTGTTTTTCTCCTTAAAATTTAAAATGTTAATTTTTCTTCGATATAGTTCTTAACTTCTTTTATAGGCAACCTGATTTGCTGCATCGTATCTCTGTCACGGATTGTTACGCAACCGTCGTTTTCCGTATCAAAGTCAACACAAATGCAAAACGGAGTACCGATTTCGTCTTCTCTCCGATAGCGCTTTCCGATGGAACCCGTTTCATCGTAGTCTGTCATAAAATGTTTTGAAAGTTCTTCGTGAATCGGCTCTGCGATATGGGAAAGTTTCTTGGCGAGCGGCAGAACCGCTGCCTTATATGGCGCAAGCGCCGGATGGAATCTCAATACAGTACGTACATCTTCCTTGCCATCCTCAGACGTAATGACTTCTTCATCATACGCATCCGCGAGAAACGCAAGCGTAACTCTGTCGGCACCTAAAGAAGGCTCTATACAGTACGGCACATATTTTTCATTTGTTTCCGGGTCAAGGTAGTTCATTTCCTGTCCCGAATGCTCCGCATGTTGTTTCAAGTCAAAATCCGTCCTGTCAGCAATCCCCCAAAGTTCGCCCCAACCGAAAGGAAATAGATATTCAATATCCGTTGTCGCATTGCTGTAATGCGACAACTCGTCCTGCTCATGGTCTCTCATTCTTATATTTTCTTCTTTTAAACCGAGCGATTTGAGCCAATTGACAGAAAAATCCTTCCAATACGCAAACCATTCCAAATCCGTTCCGGGCTTACAGAAAAATTCAAGCTCCATCTGCTCAAACTCTCTGGTTCTGAATGTGAAGTTGCCCGGTGTGATTTCGTTGCGGAACGACTTTCCGATTTGAGCGATCCCAAACGGAATCTTCTTTCTTGACGTTCTCTGCACATTTTTAAAGTTTACAAATATGCCTTGTGCCGTTTCGGGACGCAAAAAAATCTCAGCCTGCGAATCTTCCGTCACACCCTGAAACGTTTTGAACATTAAATTAAATTTTCGAATTGCCGTAAAGTCATTTTTCCCGCATTCCGGGCAAGCAATCCCTCTTTCCGCGATAAAACTTTCCAGCTTATCGTTGGCCCAGCCGTCTACTTTGATGTCTTTTATGTCATTCGTCGTTAAATAGTCTTCAACAAGCTTGTCAGCCCTAAATCTTGCTTTACAACTTTTACAGTCGATCAGAGGGTCTGCAAAGCCGCCTACGTGACCTGATGCTACCCATGCTTTTGGGTTCATCAATATGGCGGCATCAAGTCCTACATTATATTTGGACTCCTGTACAAACTTTCTCCACCATGCCTTTTTTACATTGTTTTTCAACTCAACGCCGATAGGGCCGTAATCCCAAGTATTCGCAAGCCCTCCGTATATTTCTGAGCCGGGGTATACAAAGCCCCTGCTTTTTGCAAGAGCCGTAATTTTTTCCATCGTAAATTTTGAGTTCATAATACCTACCAAATACTTTCTGCTTTATTCATTCTTATCGTCATGATTTGCTTCAACATCACCGTCTGAACTCTTCGAATCGCCCTCTGCACCGCCATTGCCATTTTTATCTTTGACTTTGTTCAGGGCATCAGACGTCTTATTGACTACGCTCTGGTAGACTTCTCCGCCTTTTGTCATCACTTCATCCGCGATCACGGATCCTTTTTCAACGACAGTATCTACCGTTTCATTGACCATTTCGCTGACATCGATGATCGATCCGTCATCTTTAACAACTTCGATAACGCATTTTGTCCCAAATGCCGTTAAAACGCCAAGAACCGTTGCCACAGGCGCAATCACAGCGCCAACGATACCGATATTGACGGGCAAATTCAAAATGGTTTCATCATTCTTTTTGACAATGATTTTCGAAACATGGCCTTTTTTGATCAGTTCTTTTATTTTTTCAATGATTTTTTGGCCACTTTCACCAATGCTTCCTTTTGACTTTGCTCCGATCGCTTCTTCAATATTGATGATCGCGTCAACAACGCTCCCACCGGCCGCTTCCAGAGCTTCTTTCGCTTCTTTATAACTTACACCCGTTCTGTCCTTAACCAGTTCAATTTTTTCTAACGTAATCTCCATTCTTTACCTCCTACTTAATCTTGTAAAAAATCTTCGCTCATAAGCTCCTTTATATCTAAATGATATGATACATAATCTTTGATCATGACTTTAAGCTTTGCCAAGATTCTTTCATTTAATGTAATTCGTTCAATGCTTTTCAGGCTATTTCTAAAAAAATAGTTTAGTGTCGATATTATATCAAAATCAACGCTATAAATCAACACCAGCTTGCCATCAGAATCGATAATATTTCTACAACTGCCGCAAAGCACTCCCCCCTCTTGAACACCAAAAAAAGCAATCTCCTCCTGTTTCCCGCAGTGGACGCAGCGTTCCAGTTCCGGTACAAGCCCCATGGCCTTGAT
>WQWG01000191.1 GCA_009785435.1 Clostridiales bacterium | reverse complement strand
GCCGAATTGAGCGGCGTTCTTAAAAGAATAAAATCACTCCTAAATCTGCTGAGGTTCTCTCTGTCGCTCATTCTGCCATATAAGATGTACTCAACTTCATTTCTGAAGAATGTCTCCCTGTCTTTATCTCCGTTTACGTTGTACTTAAAATGGCTTAATATATACTCATTTACCTTGAAATTGAGCGTCCCCTCGCTCAAAATCGTATCCATTGACGGGATTCCGCCTGCGACAATTTGCGCAATATTGATGCCACCGGGTGCTTGTCCCTGAGACGGCAAGCTGAGGATTTCCGCATTGTTTCTAAGCTCTCTTTCCGGACTCTGCCCACCTTGATCTGCTTCTCTTTCGCCTACTGCCGTGCCTCTGCTCCACAGGTTTCGTATAAACTCAATTCCTCTTTGCGCAATCATAAAATTCATATAGCTTTCAATCTGTTGCTCAAAGACATCGACATCCATCAGCGAATACGATGCAAGGCATACATTGATCTCCTCTAGTTCTAATCTGAATAAATCGGTTATAAAACCGGGATTGATCGATATTTCCCCGGGAATTTCTTTATTGAAGCTGGCCGATGCATAAAAATAGATTCTTTGCGCAACCATACCCACTGTTCCATAGAACGCAAAAATCCCGTATTCATCTTTTAACCGCCTGTCAAATTCCGATAATACCGATCTGCCCGCAAGCTGCAATACGGCGTCGGTGTACGATGCCCCACTGATACTCCTTGCAGCATGTACAAACACCATGCTCGCCATGATCATTGTGATCAGAATCGATGTCAGGAAAATCGTAATACCACCCTTTTTTGAAAAGTTTCTCATCGCTCACCACCAACACGCTTCATTAGATCGATCCGTCTTATGTACGCGACTTCATCAATGACATACACGCGGCTTCTGTCTGTAAAAAGCAAACGATCAAGCAATCTGGCTCCATCAAATATGTCAACCGTTTCCTGAAACGGCATTCGCCCAAATCGATCTTCGGGCGTCACGTTTATAAAGTTGTTTCTTCTGTCAACCGTTTCCGTTCGTGTATCCGACTCGTTGCGAAGAGCCAAATGATCCCGTGCAGATTCAGCTGCATCCGTATACAAAACGATTAAAATATACACCACCGTCAGTACGGCTATGATGACAATCGGAAATACGACTGCCGCTTCTGCGATTGCGCTGCCCCTTTTGCTGTTCATGATCAAAATCGAACTTGCGTAAGGCTCGCAAACGTATCTTCAATAAAGTTTGTTATGTGCTCTCTAAATAGCAGCCCAAGCCCGATCGCGATTGCCACTAAAATCGCAACTTGAACCATTTCCATGCCTTTTTTGTTGTTTTTCATTCTTTTTCACTCCTTTTTTTAACGATTTGTTGTTTTTCTTACATTTCAAGCAATGCCGGAGCAATGGTGATCATAATCAATACAAGCAGCAAGATCATCAGCGGAAATGTCATCTTTGTCTCCGCCAATTTTCCTTTTTCCTCAGCAAGCTTCTTCTTTGTGAGCCACAAAAGCTCACTTTCACCTTGAAGCTTCTCTGCAAGCTCTGCTCCTTTGGATGCGTTATCCGCAATGATATTTGCCGCTCTCGTCAGTTCCCTTACACCGCTCCTGCCGGCAAACTCTTTGAATCCTCCAATCATTGAGTCATTGGTTTCACGCATGCTCCGGCCAATTTGTGATAACTGTAAATAAAAATATGATTTCTCCTCCTTTCCTTTGTCCACATCATTTTCCAATATCCTGTCAAACGCACTTGTCAAAACAAGCCCTGCGCCCAGCAGCAAAACCAATTTATTGATAAATTCAGGAAGCTCCCTGATGATCGATTCTCTTGCCTCTTTTTCAATTGCTTTAAGCTTGGCGTACCGGCTTTGATAAATTGCGATCCCGATTACCGGAAATAGGATCAACAACATCGGAAGCGCCGAATGGTGCGACTCCTGCCATGCAAGACTGACACCTCCCGCAAGTTCCGCAGGCAACACCACCTTTTCATCATAATCGCTGTTGTTGATTGCGTTTACCAATCGATTTATTTCTTCTTCAATGCAAAAAAATGCTTCTTGTTCGTCTGCTTCCTCAATTGCGATTTCGATATCCATTTCAGCTTCTTGTGGCCTCACGAGGATCACGATATTTCTCACTACTTTTTCATCGTCCTGCATTGCGGCTTCTAACGTCATCGGAATCCGAAGCGCATTTTCACCCACAGGCGGCCTGTAAATCGATATCTCTCTTTCGTTACCCATATGGATCCTTGACGTTTGTCCACGGCTTTCATATATCGCAAACAGTGCAATTGCAACAAACATCACAATGGATAGACATCCATATTTTTTCAGCAATCCGGACTTCATACTTTGGATCCGGCCTGAGCAATCCTGTTTTCCATACAGCTTTGCATACGTCTTTTCAAAAACACTTCGATCGCCTGTCATCAAGTTAACGATCTTTTTCATGATTTTTTCACACCTCTATTTTCGTTAATTTTCGAGTCACATAATACGCGTATACGAT
>WQWG01000190.1 GCA_009785435.1 Clostridiales bacterium | reverse complement strand
GGAACCCCGGGACTTAAAACGATCATATCAAATTGTTCAGACGGTTTCGGCTCTGTTCCCAGATAACAATCCATCTTATTTTTTTCAATCAGCTCAAGCAATTTTGGTTCCAATTTGTCTTTGCTTTTCGTATCTTGCACAGCGCACAACGCACCCAATGGCAAAAGCGCCTCCAGCGCCGCTACCCCTGATTTTCCAAGACCTACAACCAAAACCCTTTTGCCACGTACATCGATCATTGTTTTCTCCTATTTGTAATCGTGTTTCCTATATGAATTGCAATCCGATGATGCAAAATACCAACGTAGCCGCCCAAAACATCACAACGACCTGCCGCTCAGACATGCCCGAAAGTTCAAAGTGATGGTGTAAAGGTGCCATTTTGAATACCCTTTTGCCCGTCGTCTTAAAGCTGATGACTTGAATGATGACCGAAAGCACTTCCGCCACATAAATAAATCCAACGATCGGCAATAGAAGTTCTTTATTCATCACGATTACCGCCGCGGCAAGGCCTCCGCCGAGCGCAAGCGAACCGGTATCGCCCATGAACACTTTTGCGGGATTCTTGTTGAAAATCAGAAACCCCAAACATGCCCCTACGAGTGCCGCGCAAAAATTCGCGCCCTCCGTCAGGTGGAACATCGTTCCGACGATCGCAAAGAAAAGCGCTACGATTGAGGTTACACCCGTCGCAAGTCCATCCAGTCCATCAGTCAAGTTTACGCCGTTCACCATCGCAACGATGACAAACGCGATAAATGGAACATACCATATACCAAAATCCCAAGATTGATTCAAAATCGGTATTGTGACGTTCGTTCCGAAAACCGACGTAGAGGACTGGTAGATCGCAAGAAAAACGCCGATTGCGATTTGAAACACCAGCTTTTGCCACGCTCTTAGCCCCAAATTTTGCTTTTTGACGACTTTTAAATAGTCATCAAAAAAGCCCAAAAGCCCGAACAATACGAACGCCGCTAAAATAATGAGGAGCTCTGTCGACATCACGTTTGCAACCAGACATGTCACGACAGTCGCTGCGATAAGCGCGATGCCCCCCATGGTTGGCGTGCCTGACTTTGCCTGATGGGAGTCGGGTCCCTCTTCTCTTATATTCTGACCGGTATGCATTTTTTTCAATATCGGTATGATCAGCCACGTAAAAAGCGTGCTCGATATCAAACCGATGATCATTAATATGATGATTTGCGAATAGTCCATTCTACACCTGTTGCTCCAATTATTCCAAAATTTTTCTTACGATATTTTCCATTTCCATTGCTCTGGACCCTTTGACCAAGACAACATCTCCGGAAGTGACAATGTTTTTTATGTCAGATTCGAGCTTCCCTCTGTTGGTGTAGTGAATCACCCGATTCTCGCCCATCACTTCTTTTGCTTTTTCATGAATGTGTTTTGAAAACTCACCCATCGTGATCAACAGATCGATGTTTTTTTGTCTTACATATTCACCGATCTGGCCATGGTACTGTTCGCTGCCATCTCCAAGCCCCATCATATCTCCGAGTACAGCGACTTTTCGGATTCCTTTTGTCGCAAGCAGCACATCAATCGCGGCGCGCACAGAATCAGGGCTGGCGTTGTACGTGTCGTCGATGACTTTGATTCCGCCTTTGCCTGTAATGTTCAGCCTTTTTTCCGTAAGCTCTATTTTTTGCAGGCCTGCTGCGGCTTCCTCCATGCTGATGCCCATATCAATCGCCGCTGCAATCGCAAGCGAAGCGTTGATGGCATTGTGCCGCCCCGGTATATTGAGCTTGAACCGTTTGCTTTTTTCCATATGTTCCAACACAAACTCGATGCCGCCGTCAGCAAGCTCTGTGACGCCCGACAAGATATAGTCGCTTTTTCCGGTGGAACCGACAGTCGCAAGCCGATATTTCCCCGAAACGTTCTCTCTCGATAAATAGTCGCTTTCTTCATTGACGACAAGCAAGTCTTCTTCTCTCAAAAAATCTGCGATCTGCATTTTTCCCTTAAAAATATTGTCTCTGCCGCCAAATGTTTCGATATGCGAAACCCCTATGTTCGTAATGATCGATATGTTCGGCCTTGCAATGTCGACAAGCACATGGATTTCACCCACGGTTTCAGCGCCCATCTCCAAAATCCCGACTTCGATGCTTTCATCAAACGACAAAATCGTCAACGGAACCCCAATATGGTTGTTGAAATTCCCCGACGTTTTTCCGGTTTTGTATTTCTCGCTAAATATATGGTATAGGATGTCTTTCGTCGTTGTCTTTCCTGTGCTTCCCGTGATTCCGATTTTCTTGATCCCAAGGTCTGCAACATACCATTTCGCCAAGTCTTGAAGCCCCTTCGTCGTGTCGTCAACTTTGATCACATTGATCCCGTCACCCGAATGCCCCATATCTTCTCTCGATACAACGATCGTCTTCACACCATTTTCAATGGCATTCGGTATAAAGTCATGCGCATCGTAATTCTCACCGATCAAAGCAAAGAAGATCTCGTTTTGGCCGATTTTTCTCGAGTCTATCGTCACGCCCGTT
>WQWG01000189.1 GCA_009785435.1 Clostridiales bacterium | reverse complement strand
TAACAGAATCACCGTCGGAAACGGTTCAGACGAACTTTTTGCATTCAGCTTTATGCTGTTCCAAAACGAGAACCGAAAAATATACTTCCCGGATATAACATATGGATTTTACAAGGTGTATGCAGAAGTTTTCGGGGCAAACGCAGAAGTAAAACCGCTTGATGACAATTTAATGATCGATCCGAAAGACTATTGTAACGTGGACGGAACGATTGTGATCGCAAATCCAAACTCCCCGACGGGCGCTGTCCTTTCGCTTGACGATATTGAAAAAATATTGAAAGCCAACAAAAATAACCTCGTCATCATAGACGAAGCCTATGTAAACTTTGGAGCAGACACAAGCGTGCCATTGATAGACAAATACGACAATTTGCTTGTCATTCAAACGTTTTCGAAAGATCGAAATCTCGCGGGCGCCAGAATTGGGATGGCGTTCGGGCATGAAGAGGTCATCAAAGATCTCAACAAAATGAAGTACAGCTTCAACCCCTACAATGTAAACAGGTTTTCCATGCTTGCCGGAACGGCTTCCATCGAAGACAAAGCGTACTTTGATGCCTGTACAGAAACCATTCAGCAGACAAGGCAAGAATTTGTAAAGGACATGGAAGCGCTTGGGTTTTTCATCGTACCGTCGCTTGCGAACTTTGTGCTTGTGAAGCACCATCAAATATCAGGCGCGGACTATTATCAAGTGCTAAAAGATAAAAACATTTTGGCAAGGCATTTTGAAAACGAACGCATAAAAGATTATGTGCGAATCACAATCGGTCAAAAAGAAGATATGGATGCGCTGGTCAGCGCGACAAAAATAATTCTGGAGGTGTTCAATTGAGAAAATTTGAAGTGAACAGAAGAACAAAAGAGACAGACATCAAAGTACAACTGAACCTTGACGGCTCGGGCGCGTATCAAATTGATACGGGCTGCGGTTTCCTGAACCACATGCTTGAACTTTTCACATCCCATGGCAAATTCGACATAAGCATCTTATGTGTCGGTGATTTACAAGTTGATTGCCATCATACAGTTGAAGATGTTGCAATCTCTCTGGGTAGGGCATTCAAAGAAGCGCTCGGCGACAAGCGCGGCATCAAACGATATGGCCAAAGGCTTCTGCCGATGGATGAAGCACTCATCCTTTGCGCGCTGGACATAAGCGGAAGAGCGTACCTCAACTATGACGTGACAATTCCGACGCAAAAAGTCGGCGAGTTTGATACAGAGCTTGTCTATGAGTTTATGTCAGCGTTTACAAGAGAATTGGGGCTCACGCTGCACCTGACGATGATGAGAGGCGAAAACAGCCATCACATCATCGAGGGGATATTCAAGGCGTTCGGAAGAGCGCTTTCGGAGGGCGTGTCGATCGATCAGATGTATGCAGACGAAATACCGTCTACGAAAGGACTGCTATAAGACAGGCTATTTTCACGCAGAGCATGGGTTAGTTATGAAAGGATTCAAATGAAAATTTTTCCGGCAATCGATTTAAAAGACGGCAAAGCGGTCAGGTTGTTTCAGGGCGACTACAGCCAAGTGACGGTATACAGCGAAGACCCCGTGGAAATCGCGGCAGGCTTTAAAGCCAAGGGTGCGAAAAACCTGCATCTCGTTGACCTTGATGGGGCAAAAGACGGCAAACTCATGAACTTTGATACCATCAAAAGAATCGTCAGTGATGTCGATTTATTTGTTCAGACCGGCGGCGGCATCAGGGATGAAGAGCGCATCGTTCAGTACCTTGAACTGGGCATCGGCAGAGTCATCCTCGGCACCATCGCCGTAAAAGATTTCGGCTTCTTGTGTGATATGGTCAAAAAATATGGAGACAAAATCGCCGTGGGCGTCGATGTGAAAGATGAATACGTTGCAATCAACGGCTGGAAAGAAGTGGTTGATGTAAAAGGCATGGACTTTTGCAAGCAACTCCATGATGTAGGCGTTAAAACCGTCATCTACACCGACATATCAAAAGACGGCGCGCTGCAAGGCACAAACATGGAAGCATACGACAAGCTTTCGGAAATCAAGGGGCTGAACATCATCGCGTCCGGCGGCGTCAGCTTTGAAAACGAAATATCCGAGCTGAAAGACAAAGGCATTTACGGAGCCATTCTGGGCAAAGCGCTGTACAGCGGCATGCTGAACCTTGAACGGGCAATCGAATTGGGAGGGAATTGACATGAAAAACAAAAAAATCATACCATGTCTGGATATAAAGAATGGCAAGGTCGTCAAAGGCGTAAAATTTGAGGGAATACAAGAGATTGCAGACCCAATCGAGCTGGCCGAATTTTATGATAAAAGCGGCGCGGACGAACTCGTTTTTTATGACATCGCAGCAAGCGTCGAGGGAAGAGGCATTTTTTTAGAGCTATTCAAAGAAATCGCGAGCAAAGTTACGATTCCGCTGATTGCCGGCGGTGGCATCAGCACAATTGAAGATGTTGACCTTGTATTCAAACACGGCGCACAGAAAGTCAGCATCAACAGCGGTGCCATCAAAAATCCGCAGCTAATCAAAGAAGCGGCTGACAAATACGG
>WQWG01000188.1 GCA_009785435.1 Clostridiales bacterium | reverse complement strand
TCCATTCCCGAAAGCGCAGAAGCAGCTTCCACCATGACATCATTGATTTTGACCGCGCCTTGGCTCCCTCCAAAAGAAATGACGACAAAATCGTTTTCATCGATGCCGAGTTTTGACCTGCATGCGCTTTGATTCGCATGAAAGAAGTTTTTTCGGACAGGGTTTCCTGAAAATATGACTTTTTCTTGTCTTTTGAAATTCGCCTTTGCTTCTTCAAATCCAATGAATATTTTTTCCGCGTACTTTTCCAAGATCTTATTCGTCAGCCCCGGCGAAACATTTTGCTCGTGTATAAATGTCCGTATTCCCATTCGGCTTGCCACTTTCACGACAGGCCCGCACACATAACCGCCTGTGCCGATGACAATATCAGGCTTAAACTCCTTTAGAATTGCCTTTGCTTCTTTCATTCCTTTGTTAAGATTCAGGAGAACCCTAAAGTTTTTCAATAATTTTTTCCGGTTGAAGCCCGTTACCGTAATAAAACGGATGGGGTACCCGCTTTGCGGCACCAACGTTTTTTCAAGCCCCCGCTCTGTGCCGATAAACAGAATTTCGGCATCGGGGTGTTTTTCTTTTATTTCATCGGCGATGGCGATTGCCGGATAGATATGTCCACCTGTGCCGCCGCCTGTCATGATCACTTTCATAACGCAACCTTTCAATTCAATTCTTATCTTGCGGAACGCTTTGAAATATTCAAAAGAATACCAATAGAACCCATAAAGAGCAGCATGGCATTTCCTCCATAGCTGATAAACGGCAACGTGATTCCTGTCGGAGGCATCGACGACGTTACGACTGCGATGTTCAGGATGACCTGCAGCGCGATCATGATCGTAATTCCGGATGCGAGCAACGTGCCAAACATATCGGAAGCGTTGAGCGCAATGTGCATGCCTCGCCAAATCATAAGAATATACGCAGTAAACAAGATGATGCATCCCACAAATCCCAGTTCTTCACCGATGATCGCTAAAATAAAATCATTTTGAGGTTCCGGCAAATACAAGTTTTTTTGCAGCCCCCTGCCAAGTCCCATGCCGAAAATTCCACCTGAGCCCAATGCCAAAAGTGACTGCACGACTTGGTAACCCGTATGAAGCGGATCCGCGAAAGGATCCATAAAACTCGTAACACGCCTGTACCAATGCCCTGACGGGTCAGAAAAAACCAGAGCAAGCACGCCTACGGCACTGGCTCCGACAACACCGACCAGATAAAAAACATTAAGCCCCGCGATGAACATGATCCCTACGATGATACCGCTCACCGTGATCGCCGTCGAAAGGTTCGGCTGCATGATGATCAATCCCGCACATACGGCACACAGCACAAGAAGCGGAAAGATTCCGCGCACCAAAGACTTGATCCTGCTCGGATCCTGACTCAAATACCACGCAACAAATATAATTACTGCAATCTTTGCAACTTCTCCCGGCATCAGCGTAAAATCTCCGACACCGATCCATCTTGTCGCATTGTTCCGTGTCACCCCAAGCGGCGTGAAAAGAAGCGCAAGCAGCACGATGCTGGCAGCCATGAGATACGGTGCGATTTTCGCGTAAAACCGATAATCGATCACCATCGTAACAAGCATGAGGCCAAGGCCTAAAACAGCCCATACGATGTCTCTTCTCAAATAAAAATAGGGATCCCCGCTTTCATTGATCGAAACATAATAGCTGGCGCTGAACACCATAATGATGCCAAAAATGCTAAGGCCCAGTGTTAGTATGACCAGGAAAAAATCTCCGGTCTTCATCGTTTTTCTGACTTTTGCCATATTGATACTCCTTAGCTCCCCAATCTCATCGCACAGCTTTTAAAATGCTCGCCTCTTTCTTCAAAGCAAGTGTACATATCCCAACTTGCACATGCAGGCGACAATAGAACTGTATCTCCGGGCGTGGCAAGCTCGAACGCTGTTTTCACACATTCTTCCATATCTTTTAAGATGATGCTTTTATGAAACCCTTTTTTTTCTGCAGCTTTTTTGATCTTTTCTGCCGTATCTCCCAAAAGCACCATGTGCTTCACTTTGTCTCCAAAAGCTTCGATCCATTCTTCAAATTCTGAATTTTTATCGTATCCGCCCGCGATCAGAATGATCGAGCCGGAAACCGCTTCAATCGCTTTGAGCGACGCATCCGTATTTGTGCCTTTTGAATCATTGACAAACTTGACGCCATCCAGTTCCCTGCAAAATTCAAGCCTGTGCTCAACCCCGGCGAACGTTTTCAGCGTTTGTGCGATGACGGACACAGGAATGCCTGCCACATATGCGATCGCCGTTGCCGCCAAAGCATTCTCCAGGTTATGCGCTCCGGGTATCAAAAGGCTTTCTGTGGCACAGATTTCAACCAACGCGCCTTTTTCATTCCTGACGACAATTTGCCCCTCTTTTACAAATGTGCCAAATTCCAATTCAGCAATTCGGCTAAACGGTACAACTTTTGCTTTGCATTTGGAAGCAAGCGGATAAATTGCCTTATCATCATAGTTTACAATAAAATAGTCGTTTTCATTCTGGTTTTCGAATATTCTTGCTTT
>WQWG01000187.1 GCA_009785435.1 Clostridiales bacterium | reverse complement strand
TTGCGGACAGGGAACATCTCAGCATATTTTATCTTTCGCACATCATGAAACAAACGACCGGGCTGAGTTTTCAGGAGTTATTAAACTTGATCAGAGTGGAAGAGTCTGAAAAATTGCTTCTTGGAACAGGTGAGAAGATCGGCGCGATTTCAGAAGCGTGTGGATTTTCGGCGGTACGATACTATATCAAACATTTTCAGACATGGTTTGCCTTGCATCCATCTGAGCATCGAAAGAAGTATTCCGGAAAAGTCATAAACCGTGAAACGGCCGCTGACTATGCGACGTGCAATCCCATCGAAATTGAAGAAGCCATCAAGAAACAGGTCAAAGGCATTTATCGCGAATATATGAGCGAGAACAAGCCCGCGCTTCATGTTTTCAGCGTTGAAATCGCGGACGGCATGTGGGAAGAAGAACAAAAATGCCAATTCCCGGAAGACATATTCGAAAAGGACGTCATGAAAGTGGCGGCAAGGCCGTTTAACTTGTTTAAAAACTTAAACGAACGCATTCTTTTTTCGAGCGATCTATGTGTGGTTTCGACTTCGGCAAGGAATCCGTCCGATATCAGCAATCTTAGCATTTTAATATACAATTACGATGAAGAATTTTATAGAAAACTGATCGAGCCGATCGGAAAGGAAAACTTCGTCGAACGCCTGAGAGCGTATGACAAGGAAGTCGAAATTCTGGTCAGGTGCATGGGGATATCCGGAGACTTTCGAGTGACGCGATACAAAATGACCAAACAAAATGTCATCAGCGCATGTGAAGAGTGGACAAGGGGCCTTGGAACGGTGAACAGGAGACAGGCGCTCCTGAATAGCTGGAGTACGCTGCCTAACCTTGAAGCAGAAGAAATCATCATTTCGGATGCGCTAAACTTACGGTTTGTATTGCGTGGCCTCAGCGCCGAGCTGATATTGATCGATCGAAAATAGTAACTCGGCGCTGCACCATGAGCCGTCTAGGTCAAACGCCGGCTGTATGCCACGACGATTGCGGCTCCGCCGGAGGCGGTTCCATTGGCGGGCATAGCAAGCATGGGGAGCAAACGGTATGGCAACCGGAACAGTGGCGCCAGGAGTCACAAAAGCAGCAGCAGCGAATACGGCGTCTAAAACGGCAAGATGGGAGGCAATCTTTTTCAAATCGATTATTATTCATCTATCTTTCCTTATGTATTCCTTTCATAAAATTCCCGCTGATCGGGGGTTTTCTTTTTTTGTTCCTACCATAATACTCGCCGGAGGCGAATAAGGTTCGGAATCATTTGCGCCCGGATATGACCAATGGCGCATCTTGTCGTATTTTGTAATGAATCGATGCAATTAAAATTCCATTATTTCATTGACATTTGATATAAATAGAATATAATAAGGGCAGATACTTTGATAATCAAACTATTTTATTGATGAATAAATAAAATGCGATTCGTTGAATCGTCAGGAGGGGTAAGTTGGGAGTAGGAATCATAGGCATAGGCAAAAAAACGGCCGACAATGTCATTACAAATGAAGATCTTTGTAAGATCATGGACACGTCAAACGAGTGGATCGTTGAAAGAACGGGGATCACCGAAAGGCGCATCGCGACCACGCAGAAATCGTTGGATTTGGCGGTTGAGGCGACAAAGGAAGCTTTGGAGGGAATCGATTATGACTCGATCGACCTCGTCATCGTCGCGACGATTACGCCCGATATGCTTGTACCGTCAATGGCTTCGCTTGTCAAGATGCATCTTGGGCTTAAAAACGCGATCGTATTTGACCTGAACAGCGCTTGCAGCGGATTTGTTTACACGCTTTGGACGGCAGAGTCTCTGATGAACGCGTCTTTTGAAAAAACGGGCAGGAAGATCAACAGAGCGCTTGTCATCGGCAGTGAGAGGATCAGCAGGATGGCGGACTGGACCGACAGAGGCAGCTGTATCCTGTTTGGCGATGGTGCCGGTGCCGTTGTGCTTGAACGCAGAGAGGGAGAAACAGGAATCATCACAACCTTTCTGAAAAATTACGACGATGTCAACCAAGCTTTGTGGTGCGGCATTGAATACGAGCCAAACCCTTTTTCAGGGGACGAAGTGAGTCCGCCAAGAACGCTGCAGATGTCGGGGATACAAGTTTTTAAGTTTGCGGTAACTGCGGTAAACGAAGTCATGGAGCAAGTACTCGAATATGCAGGCATGGATGCCGATGACGTCGATTTTTATGTACCGCATCAGGCCAATTTGAGGATCATCAAGTCGGCCGCAGCCAGATTCGGGCAATCGCTTGATAAATTCCAAATCAATATCAATACGACGGGCAATGTTTCGGCGGCAAGCATACCGATGGCGCTTTACGATGCGGTGAAAGCAGGAAAAATCAAAGAAGGCGACACGATCATGGTGGTCGGATTTGGCGGGGGGCTTAGCGCCGGAGCGACGCTGCTCAAAATGTGGTAAGTGGATAAGAGGGTAACGATTTATGAAAATAGGTTTGTTGTTTGTAGGGCAGGGGGCCCAGTATCCGGGAATGGGCAAAAGCCTTTATGAAAGCTCGGATGCAGC
>WQWG01000186.1 GCA_009785435.1 Clostridiales bacterium | reverse complement strand
TGAATCGTTGTATTAAAACAGCATATTGAACATATGTTGCTGTTCCATAAAATAACCAACCATAATAAAATTGACAAAGATAATAAAAACATTTAAGACGACCGGAAAATAAATCAGCTCGCTGATTATCTCATCTTGCTTTCTTTGCGCCGTGCTTTTTACCTCTTTTATATTTTTTTGATACGAAATCAAAATTTCCGTAAGTTCCAAAGGATCCAGCGCATCCCATTTGAGCAGTAAGCTGCCAAAGTCAAGCGCAATCGGTGTAAATGCTTCTCCTGAAAAGGATTTTACCGCTTCTTCCAACTTGCCTACCCTTAAAAACCGAAGCATTCGGATATAAACCGGCTGCAAAAAACCCTCCTTATGAGAAAGCTGTTCTATGATATAATCCGAGCCGACTCTTCTGCCGTTTCCCAGTGCGATGATATTGCGCAGAAATGAAATGCTCTCATAGATTTCTTTATCGATGCGCTCTCCCTTGCGTTTTCTCAGCCATTCTTTTATCTTTATTTTTTTGGAATATCGTTCCGCTGTATCTCTGAACCGGCGTTCAAACAAAAACATCATGTTTCTGCCTTGCAGCCTTAAAACATTTTGTCTGCCCCGAATCAGCATAACGCCTGCTGTTGTCAGACAAACGACGAATATATAAAGACCTGCCTGCATATTGCCTCCCTAATAATCAAATTGTTGATGATTCACAAATTCAACAAGCGCAAGATTCAGGATAAAAAGAAATACGGAAGCGGCAAGCAGCATAAAGCCTTGCGAAGTAAATACCTGATTATAAATAAACCTTTCGATCGGGATACCAACATACCTGATTGACATAAACACGCTGAGGCCATAGAGCGCCGGTATAAAAAACTTGACCATTCTCGCTGCTTCCGAATTGACTCTTTTTCTCTCCTCGGAGGCTTTCTTTGCTTCCCGAAGCTGTATCAATATGTCTTCAAGCGCCAGCGCGATATTCGTCCCGCTTAACACCGCCAGCCTTATATTGTAAGCAAACATCTTGCTCCAATTTGTGTTGATCATATATGCGAATTGATTGGATATCCTGCCGATTTCGATAGGATTTGTTGTGTTTCTGATTTCAAGCAATATCTTGACCATAAGTTCCGAGCACGTTTTGGTTTGTTGTTTTTCCTTTCCGGTCTTCTCCATTGCTTCAAATATGTTATAATTCGACATCCTGTACGCGCTGAGAAAGTTTCCGATGAACGCCTCTCCTTCAAAACTGCTCTTCTTACGTATGATTTCAAGCTTGACCCTCAAAATGAAATAGGGAAGCAACGCAGTGATGAACCCTGTCGCAAGCGCGGCAAAACCGGACATGCTTCGCATCCCTACTGCGCTCACGCCCATGAACAGCAAACCGCAAAGCCATAAGAAATGTGCGCTCTTCAAACTGTTTCCGGACGTAACTTGCAACACTTGGTTTAAATGTTTGCTTGCGGCGCCTTGGCGCCGGTATCTCTGCCTTGCGACTCTCAGGCGGTTTCTTATCATAAACTTTCTGCCCAAAGACATGATTTCTTCGCTATACAACATCACATATCCGCCAAACGCCATACTGTATAAAATTCCCCCTATTATCGTTGCCGCTACCTCTCTCACGCGTTCCTCCACTTCAATCCATATGATCGGCAATACGTGCCAATATGTCTGAAAAATTTTTAAACATACCCGCATCTTCTTCCTCTGCCGATTTTTGCTTATCAAGGCTTATTGCATGATTCCATTTCCATTTGTCCGCCGAGACATCATATTCGCACAGCAGTTTCATCGATATCTTGTCCTCACTGCGATCATAAGACATTTCATGGATGCTTTTCAGCTTTTTCTTGCTCTTGTCTTTCAGTTGGATAAAATGAAATATGTAATCAAAGCTTGACGCCACTTTCTTTGCCGTGAAGTCAATGTTACCTCCTTGACTGGCTACGATTTCAGATGCGACATCGTATGGAAAGTTCACGGGTTCCCTTGTGTGGTACGTCATTTTCACTCGTCTTGTTCCTTTGCATGCCAGTTTTACAGCGACATCCAGCGCAGCGCCCTCCCGCGCTTCTGCCATGATCATATAATCCGCATCACTTCTCAGCAGATTTTTAATGATGCTGTTCAATCGGTCATTGTCCGCAAGAACTTGAACGACCGGTGTGTCCGGCATCAGTTTATGCAGCGGTATTTCAGGATCCGTTTCAACCATTACACCCTCCAAGCTTTTATCTTCGTAACTTTGCCATGTCGATAAAAACGTCGTTTTCGCAGTCCTGACAGCACCCGTAAACGCTACATTATACCCCAACGCGACCATCGCTTTAAAAAGCGGAATGGCTTCTATTGGAACTGTGCCTCTGCTTACCTGTTCTTCAAATGTGTACGTCGGAATGATATAGCGCCTGAAAATGATAACATCCTGCCCCTCCTTAACCATTGTGCCTCCGAATATCGTTACACGCGTCCCATCCAGCATATACAGTTCATGAAATTCCTTATCCAATCTTTCTTCCGGAGTCAGAAGCAGAAGCGCCCGTATCAGTTGTTCTCTTCGCTCTTT
>WQWG01000185.1 GCA_009785435.1 Clostridiales bacterium | reverse complement strand
ATTGGATACGACAACGACGCTGATGATGATCAAAATGCCCATAATGACAAGGGCTGTCATCCGTATAAAGTTCGTTATGCTCATGAGCGCTTCTACGATATCTCTATAGTATCTTACTTCTAAAATTCCGGCAAAATCATTTGCTCTTCTGGCCACGGCATCCGCACCCTCAAGATCCGTCAAATAGACAACAACGCCATTCGGCAGTGGATTGCCTTGCAGGGAATCCAAAAGATGTGCGCGGTCGCCCCAGTCCCGTCTCCATTGTTCAAGGGCTTCTTCCCTTGACAAATATCTGACATCCCGAACTTGAGGCATACCATCTAACGTGCGCATGATGTGTTCCACCTGCGCCACCGTCGCATCATCCTCAAGATGGATCAAAATCGTATCATATCCGTCTCTCGCTCGCTCCATGGCAACGCTCAGATTCACGACGATCACAAAGGATATGCCTAAAATGATCAGCATCGCCATGATTGAAAAAGTGGAGACCAAGCTCATTGCCCTGTTTCTGACCATCTGCAAAAAGGCTTGTTTTATGGTGTATCTAATGTTCATTCGCTCCGAATACACCTCCTTGTTCTTCGTCTGTCTCCTCTTTTGCAGGCTCTTCCATGATTCCTACGTACGCTCCGACGTTGTCTCTTGTAATCTTGCCCTTGTCGATCGTAATCACGCGTTTGGCCATTCTGTCCACGATTTCCTTGGCGTGTGTCACCATAACGATCGTCGTGCCTCTCATGTTGATCTTCTCAAGAAGACGCATGATCTCCCATGCTGTATCCGGATCCAAGTTTCCTGTAGGCTCGTCCGCAATCAAAACAATCGGGTTGTTTACAATTGATCTTGCAATTGCCACCCTTTGCTGTTCTCCCGCCGATAGCTCGTCGGGGTATTTATGCGCTTTGTCGCTGATTCCGACCAAGCTTAACACTTGAGGAACCTGCCTTTTGATCGTCCTGGGGCTTGCATGTATGATTTCCATCGCAAACGCGACATTCTCAAAAACGGTCATCTTGGGAAGCAAGCGGAAGTCCTGAAACACGATCCCAATGCTTCTTCTGAGCTTTGGCACCATCCTGTTTGAAAGCTTTGTTACTTCGTTGCCGTTCACTTTTATGCTTCCGGAGTCCGCGTCAATTTCCTTTAACATCAACTTGATGAATGTTGATTTTCCCGCTCCGCTTGGGCCTACCAAAAATACGAAATCGCCTTTATTGATCTCGACGCTTACTTGATCAAGACCAACATTTGTTTTATAGCGCTTTGTAACATTCGTAAATTGTATCATGAATCGGCTGACCCTTTCATTATCCTTAGCAATTGCAGAGCAAAGCGAATACAGAACTTAATCATATGGTGCAATGCTATACGGTAAATATTGTACCATATTTTAGCACTCCAAACCATTACAACAATATTACAATTGCTACAGAATCAATTCTTTTCTGATGATCGTTTCAATGGTTTCTCTTGTTTTATCCCGTATCTCCGGCATTTCATATGGAATTTTGCAATTGTATTCAGCGCCGTAAAAATGCTCCGCGTTGATCAGCGAAATTTTATGGGTTTCTTTGAGTTTTAGAAAACTCTGCATATCCCTTTTATTGATTCCCACATTGAATTTGTTGACCAGCCATACGACTTTTTTGCCTTTGTGCGCCATGCGCTTCACTTCTCTCATCAATGGATACCCTGTAATCATTGCGGAGGGTATCGGGTCTATCACAAATACCACAAAATCCATGTCAAGCAAGTAATCTTCTGTGTTTTTGCACTCCGATAGATCACAAATGATCACATCGCCCGAAATGTTGTTGATCAGCCTGATCATCTCGATCGGTGTCATTTCAATCCCGTCTTTGATGTCTTCCGGCGTGATCAGCCCCCAGTTGATTTTGTCATCGTGGTTCGTCCGTCCCCTGATGTTTCCGCCGCTTTTGATTTCGTTGTAAAAACGCACAAAGTCACGCGCCTTAAAGCGCTTGTCAAAGCCGATCGAATCATAAAGAAACGACCTCTTGTTCAAAGCCAAATCGCTTACTTCCAAAAGCGTTACTTTCCGTTCATCTCTGTAGGACAATACTTTTGCAAGCGAGGTCGCGACGAAACTCGTCCCCGCATTCCTGCTCATGCCGACGACTCCGATTTTTTGTTTTTCAACCACATAAACGGGTTTGTCTTCTATTTGTTCTCTGATAAATAAGCGTTCCATGTCACTAGTCCCACATCGTGTTCCCCATATTTGTCAATGTAGTTTGTTTCTAAGGTCGAAATTTTCGACCTTAGAAAACTCCATCACTCTGATTTCCGTACGCCGAAAAAAGGATAGCCGCAAAAGCAAAGAAAAAATCATTGACATGAGTGTAATAACGAAAGTATACTATACGTAACAGGCACTACCGATAAACGGTTCAGCCTAAGACATTAACTATTAGAAATAGTCGCGGTATCGGGCATGATGGGCGACTATTTCTTTTTTAAACGTATGATTATGTCGATTATCTTTATAGCCAATCCTGCAATGCCAATCATGACAAGACAAAATGTGAATAATTCTATGTGACTAACCATATGTACCCTCCTT
>WQWG01000184.1 GCA_009785435.1 Clostridiales bacterium | reverse complement strand
TGAGCAAGATGTGGGGCTGGCCCGAAAAACCATTGCGGCTGATGATGAGATCGATGATCACGAAAGAGAAATTGCAAGTCTTTGCCTAAAGTTGATTTTGCAGCAACAGCCTGTTGCAAATGATCTCAGGTTTGTTTCATCGGTGCTGAAAATCGTAACGGATTTGGAGCGCATCGGAGACCATGCCGCAGACATTTCAGAGATCACGCTACTGCTTGCAGGCAAGCCGTTCATTAAAAAGCTAGAGCATATCCCTCTCATGGCGAAAGAAACCATGCATATGCTGAAGATGAGCATCGATGCCTATGTCAAAAGAGATCTACAGCTTGCAAAACAGGTAATTGAGCATGACGATGTCGTCGATGACCTTTTTATTACGGTCAGAAATGAACTGGTTGAATTGATACACAAAGATTCGTCGAACGGCGATCAGGCGATCGACCTTTTAATGATCGCGAAATACTTCGAAAGAATCGGAGACCATGCGACAAACATCGCCGAATGGGTCATTTTTGCCCTTACCGGCACGCATAAAAACGGCAAAATATTTTAAGCGGAATATTATAGAAAAACCAAATAAAACGTGGTTGAAAACGCAGCATAAGGGGCGAGGGGCATCATATCGGTTCTTTTGACTTTTTTCCGTATCATGAGAACTGCAAAGTCCAGGCAGCTTAAAAACGAACACGCCACAAGAATAATTGCAATGCCAAACGGACCCGTGATAAAGCCTATCGCGGCAAACAGTTTGACGTCGCCAAAACCCAGCGCTTCTTTTTTAAACAGGAGCTTTCCGGCAATGCCGATCAGAAGCATGCAGCCTCCACCGATGAGTGCGCCCCAGAGCGGAGAAAGAAAACTGCTGTGGTAAGGCACATAGCCAACAGCGGTGATCGCAAGCAAAAGGACAAACTGATCAGGGATGATCATATATTTTTTATCGGCGATTGCAATGATCAAAAGCGCCCATATTGAAATAATCGCGGCAATGGCATATTGCCAGTCGTATAACGCCATGTTTATGGCGCAAAGCGCAAACAACGCTGAAAAAGCCATCTTCCACGGATGGCTTTTAATCCGTTGACGGTCATTTTGTTTTAATTCCTCGCTAGGCTCTTCTTTATAGTCACACAGCCAATGCGCAGGCATGCGATTAAAGACGACGACGGCACTGTTTCCTGCCAAGATCCCCACAATGATCGAAAGCCCGATCACAATCAAAACCTCTAAAGAAGCAGTCACTTCCGCACTGCTCAAAAATTCCATAAAATTGCTCATGTTAAGTGATTGTTCACCTCGATTTTCTGCCGGTTTCTGTACGAAGCATGTTAACATCACTGAATCCCGTGAGGTTAAAATGCGAATTCGTCTGCATTGTTATTAAATGCATTGTATCACAAACAAATTCATAAAACAACCATTTTTTACAATAATTTGCAAAAACGTTTTATAATCAAGAAAGCTCCATCAGCGATGGCATATAACCCCCGCTGATGAAGCCATATATATTATTATCTAAACGCTTCAGGAAGCCAAGAATTGACCAATTCCCGATTTTGCGCGACCCAGTCCGAAGCGGCCTGTACGCTGCTTCCGGAATCTTCAGCCATCATAATCGCCGACTCGATATCCTCCATCGACCAAGAGAAATTCTGAAGCAGTTCAAACACTTCCGGCATATCTTCTTGCAATCCCACACGGGCTACGACATGGTAGTTTTCGCTTGCTCCGAAAATCTGCTTCGGCTCATCCAGAAACTTCAGATCCCAACGGGAAAATTTCCAATGAGGACGCCAACCCAGCGCAACAATCGGACGATTTTGAAGAATTGCAGCGTGAAGTGCCGCAGTCATGGTGGCATCGCTGCCCTCCAGCAGAACAAGATCAAGCTCATATTCTTCGATGAGCTTCTGCGCATGAATCATCATGCCGGCACCGGGATCGATTCCAATCATTTCACCGTTCAGTTCATTTCTGATCGAATTCAGTTCTTCGACAGAGTTGATTTCAACGTAGGCAGGAACCACGAGTCCCAATTCCACGCCGCGAAGATGGCTTCCAACATCAACCACCCGATCCGCGATCCTTTCCAGATAAGCGGCATGCATGACCGGCCTTGACGCAACGGTCGTAAAATCGGCCTCACCTTGAGCCAGTGCCTCAAACATCAGCGCGACCGAGACGGGCGTAAGTTCCACGTCATAACCCATGATGTTTTGCAAAACATCGGCAATGACATGTGTCGAAGCAGACCCACAAACCCATTCTACATAAACGATGTGAACGCGGCCTCTGGATTCGCTATTTTCCCCCGATTGTGTACAGCCGGAAATAAGCAGTGAACTTCCCAACAAAACCATTAATACAACCGCTAAAAATCTTTTTTTCATTTTCATTATTGATTCTCCTTTGCAAATAAAAAAACACTATATGGCACGAAAGCCACATACTGTTCCCGTAATTTGTTTGAAGAGTACTTGAACAAAAGGTGTGTAAAATACACCCCTCCAAGAATATTTGCTCTCTTCTTCAAGTGCCTACGAGGTTAGCTGACGGATTCGGTCAAGAAAGCCCTACCGGTTTGACCCGGATTCACCCCAAGGAAATAATTTGGTTCCCCCGCTC
>WQWG01000183.1 GCA_009785435.1 Clostridiales bacterium | reverse complement strand
ATCCATATGATGCCCATCAGAAACAACTGCCCGGACACAAGCGCATATGCCAGATATTTTCGTCCCGCGCGAATGGCATCTTCGTGCCGTTTGTGAACGACCAGCGGATATGCAGACAACATCAACATTTCATAAAAAATAAAAAACGTTGAAAGATTCGCAGAAAAAGCGATTCCCATCGTAGCGGACAAACACAAGGCAAACGCGGCATAAAAACCGGTCTGATGTTTTCCTCCAATCCGACGCATGTAGCCGATGGAATAAAAAGAAGTGATGACCCAAAGAAACGCAGCCAAGGCCGCAAACAAAATGCCCAGCGCATCGGCTCTGAAGTGGAGACTGATGCCCTCGACAATATCAATCGGGGCTGTTTCCAGTATATGCCCTGTCAACACGGCCGGAAGCATGGAAAAAACAATCACCACTTTTCCGGTCGCGGCAATCAGCGTCACGCGTTCACGAACATTCGGCCGTTTATCATTGAATAAGATGATGATCGCCGCAAATAAAGAAATCAATATCGCCCACAGAGGCCTGTTGTCTACAATGAAAACGTAGTCCATTAGAATCCCCTTCCCGGCAACATCGCTTGCAAAACATGCGTTACAATTGGTTCGTTAAAAATCCCCAGCACCAAAACGCCCACGCCCGTAATCATAATCGGCACCAAGAGCGCAAGCGGAAGCTCCAAGCCCGGCGGCTTTACTTGATCCGTTTTTTTGAGCCAGACCTGCTCGATGGTCTTGAAGAAATAAATGGCGGACAAAAGGCTTCCGAAAGCGATCACAACGACGTAATGCCACGCCCCCTCCATTATTGCGCCCTGCACCAGATACCATTTGCTGAAAAAGCCGGCTGTCGGTGGCAGGCCAATCATGGATATTGCGGAGATCAAAAACGCAGTCATCGACAAAGGCATTTTTTTAGAAAGCCCTGCATACATATCAATGCTATATTCACCCGTTTTCCAAGTCACGCTTCCCGCAATGAAAAAAAGGCAACATTTCATAAAGGCGTGATTCACGATGTGCAAGAGCGCACCTTTCATCGCAACGGCATTTCCGATCGCCAAGCCTAAAACCACATAACCGATTTGTGATATGGTGGAATACGCAAGCACCCTGCGAAAGTCTTCCTGTCTGATCGCGATCGCCGCCGTAACAATGATCCCGATGGATGCGGTCAATCCAAGCGCATTGAGAATAGTTGGAACTTCTCCGTATTCGGCACCGAATGTGAAGAAAAACAAACGCAAGAGAATATAGGCAAAAATTTTCAACTTCACGCCGGCCAAAAACGCTTTCAAAGGAGGCGGCGCATATGTATGGACATCCGGCAACCAACCGTGCATTGGGAATAAAGCCATTTTCAACGATATGCCGACGATGATCAACAAAAGGGCGATCATAACCGTCTGAGAATCTTCCAACGATTGAAGCAACACCGCCAAGTCAGCCATATTCAGCGTACCGGTCAGCGCATATAAATACCCAAGGCCGAGCAAATAGAAAGAAACGCCCACCGTTCCGATCAGGATGTAGTTGAAAGAAGCAACCGCCGCTTTCGGCCCACCTGAAGCCACCAACGCGTACGTGGCCAGCGAAGAAATTTCGATAAATACGAAAAGCGTAAATAAGTCACCGCTGAAAACAATGCCCACCAAGCCCGCTGTCATCAGCAAGAAAAGGGCGTACACGAGGCCTTTCCGAAATGCTCCTGCATCTTCTCTGAGAAAAGGCCCATAATAGACCGCAATCAGTGCTGCAAAGAACGTAATCAGTACAGCGAGTCCTGCACTCAATGGATCGATGACATATTCCACACCCCAAGGCGGCTCCCACCCTCCAAACCAGTAGGAAAACGCCCCGTGTGATAAAACCCTGTTTAAAACAGAGACGGCGCAAATGAACGAAGCGATCAGGGTACCGACGGCAACGTACGGCAATATGCGTACGGATAAAAAAGCGATCAAAGGCATCAGCGTCGCAACAGCCATCGGTATTAATACGATCAAAGCAGGCAGTTGATCTCTCATTGATTTGCTCTCCATCCCAATTTGTTTTCTTCCAACGTTTTGTAATCGCTTTTGATCAGTTCCAATATCGCAAGCGCAACCCCCGTGGTGGCCAGATTGACCACGATCGCCGTCAGCATCAACGCGTGAGGAAGCGGGTTGATGTAGTGTTCCGCGCCTGACAAACCCGGAATCTCAATCGGGATCGTCGCTCCGGATTTTTGCGCGAGAATCAGAAAGAACGTAATCACCGCAATCTGCATCACATTCATGGCCATCAGTTTTTTGATTAAATTATTGCCGAAAATGATCCCAAAGGGGCCGAGCATAAACAGAATGATAATCAACCAATAAATCAAATATTGTGCTAAAAACGCTTGTATCATCAGTCTTTCCTCCCTCTCTGCAAGGCGGTAAAAATAACAATGATCGTCGCCGCAACGCAAATGGCAATGCCGATCTCTATGATCGTCATGCCGAGCGTATGTCTCGACGCATCGGACATGTTCAAGGTGAAAGGCAACGCATGGAACTCTAAAAAGTTGCCTGAATTGAACATGCTTACAACACCGGTCGCAATAAACAGAAAGACCCCCATTCCGGCCAAAACAACCGCTGTCTTGATCTGTAT
>WQWG01000182.1 GCA_009785435.1 Clostridiales bacterium | reverse complement strand
TCGAAATGTTCACTTGCTACTTGAAGAATCTCTTGAAAGCGCAGGGATAAAACGTGTCGGGACACGCCGTGACCGAACGGGTGGCGGTGGGCGGACTTATCTAGCTTGGGCATCTAGCCTTGGGCTTGTTTTTATGCAAGAAGCAACCAATAAGCTGAAGCTGACGCTTGCGGGTGAGGCGATAATGGCTGGAGAGCCGCCTGTCGCCATCCTGAAACATCAAATTATAAAGTATCAATTCCCGTCATCATACTCGCTGTCGAGGGGCGTCCGGGTTAATGAGCGGTTCAAAATTCGCCCGTTCCGTTTTCTTCTTCGACTTCTTGCTGATGACCGCATTGAATATTTGACGCAAAACGAAATTGGGAAAGTTGTTATCGTAGAGGCGGAAAATGAAACCGAACGCTGTTATAAACACGTTGTTGAGCGCGTACTTGCTTACCGGCAATATGGTGATTCTTCGCTCGATAGAGACTTTGCACAGAAATATCCATCAAGCAAAGGCGTGAATGAAGGAAACCCCTTTGGCAATCTGCTTGATGTGGCAAACACCATACAAAACTGGCTCGAATACACACAACTTGCCAAACGTGATGGTGATGGCAATTTGCGGATTCTGCCTGAAAAAGTTGGCGAAGTTGCGACTATCCTTGCGGATACATCTCCGCTTATTGACCGCCCAGATTCTCACGAATATTTTCAGCGCAAATTCGGAGTTGACCCAAAACGCAAAAAAGATACCCGCAACCTGAGTGAAGTGGAAGCCGTAACTGCCAAAATGCTTGCGGAGCATAAGATCAAACAGGCGTTCATTGCTGAATCACTTAAACACCCCATCTCAAAAATCACCGCCGACTTAGTTGATAAAATTGCCGAGAACATTGGCGAAAGTGCAAAGTTTGTAGAAGAAACCTTAGTAAGGCTTTATCCTCGTGGCGCTATTGGATCGTTTATGACAGAGTATTTTGAAATGGCTTTTCGCGGACGCGAAGATGCAACGGAGTTTGAACTGGCTACAGTAGAATTGTTTAAAAACGTATTCGGTTTTGATGCTCGTCATGTCGGCTCTATTGGGCGTTCTCCCGATGTGCTGTTGCTGTCCGATGACGATGGCTACTGCGGCATTATCGACAACAAGGCATATTCCAAATACACTATCAGCAACGATCACAAAAACCGCATGATTACCAATTACATAGGCGGTTTGCAAAACTACTATGACGGCAATCTGCCCCTGTCGTTTTTCAGTTATATCGCAGGAGGTTTTGGTGCGAATATTGATAATCAAATCGCAGAAATCGTCCGCACAACCTCTATTCATGGGAGCGCAGTCAGTGTTCACAATATCATTGAACTTGTTGAAACACACGCCAAAACTCCGTTATCCAAAAATCGAATTAGAGAGATTTTCTCGGTGGACAGGCAGGTTCTCATTTCAGATATTGCGGTATGAGTTTGCGCGTAGCGAGTATGTTCGCCGGGATTGGTGGCATTTGTCTTGGCTTCAAGCAAGCGGGGTTCGACATTATTTGGGCGAACGAAAAGGATAGAGCCGCTTGCAATACATACCGGCATAACTTTGGCAGTGATTGGCTTTGCCAGTCCGATATTTACAAGGTCAACCCGCAAGACGTTCCCGATTTTGATATTCTAACAGCGGGCTTTCCCTGCCAGCCTTTTTCAGTCGCGGGGGAACAAAAGGGCTTTCGTGACCCGCGCGGGAATTTGTTTTTTGAGATTGCCCGTATCGTCGATGCGAAACGTCCAAAGATTATCTTTTTGGAGAACGTAAGCAATTTAGTGGAACATGACAACGGACGGACATTTCTGATCATATATAATACGCTTGTCCAGTTCGGCTATGCTGTGCGATACAAAGTGTTGGACGCGCACGTTTATGGCAATCTTCCGCAACCGCGAAGCAGAATATTCATCGTTGCATTTTTGGATTTTGATATGTGCGGCAAGTTCAAATTCCCTGAACCGATTGATTTGACTTTGGGTATTAACGATATTGTAAACAGGAGCGAGAAAAAGCACGGCTCGTATTATTACGGTGCGGATTCGGAAGTCGCACAAAAATACGGCGGCAAAATTTTTGACCGCAATTACACCTACCGCATTTCTGACAAAGGCTTGATAAGGGTGCGCAACCATTATTGTCCTACGCTGACGGCGAACATGGGCTTTTATCCAAATCGTGTACCGATCGTATGTGACGATTACGGAATACGAAAGCTGACACATAGGGAATGTTTGGATTTCCAAGGCTTCCCGCAAGACTATGGTTTCCCGAAGAATATCACAGTGGATGACGCATACAGGCAAATTGGAAATTCTGTCTGCGTTCCAGTTATAAAGCGAATCGCAGAACGTATCGGCGCGTTGTTGAGTTGAGGGTTTGGTTAGATGGCAGATAATCTTACAAAGCAGGACAGACACTATAACATGACCCGCATAAAAAGTACAAATACGAAGCCTGAAGAAATCGTCCGAAAATTTTTATTTTCAAAAGGATTTCGATACAGGAAGAATGTCAATCATTTGCCTGGCAAGCCTGACATTGTGCTTCCCAAATATCGGACGGTGATCTTTGTTCATGGCTGCTTTTGGCATGGTCATATAGGCTGTCCAGATTTTGTCTTACC
>WQWG01000181.1 GCA_009785435.1 Clostridiales bacterium | reverse complement strand
GCTTGGGTGGGCATGGGAGATGTTGTCAACTACCAAATCGGCAGGAATGTAACGATTGAATTGCCGCTTGGCGAGATCAGAGCCTCTGTACTGGATATTGTGGAAGACGGCGACAGGTGGCTGATCATATTCAGAACAAACCGATATTACGAAGACTTCGCGCGCATCAGATCGGCTCCGGCCACCATCGTAACATCGAATTTCAATGGCATTGCACTCAGAAATGAGAGCATTGCGGTAAGAGATGGAGTGATCGGCGTGTATATAAGGACGAGGGGTGGGACTTTCGTTTTCAGGCCGATTCGCGTGATCGCTACGGATGGAACCAATTCACTTGTAGAAGTCGGTTTTTTCTATAATGAAGACGGCAGACGGGTGCGTACGGTCAATATACATGATGAAATTTTAAGACGGCCTGCGATGGAGCAAAATATAGATTCAAACGGAGATTAAATGACCGGTATAATCAAGGAAAATATTGAAAGAATAAATCACATAAAAGATGAAGTGGCCTTAAAAGCAGGACGAAGCAAAGGCGAGGTACTTCTTTGTGCTGTAACAAAAACCAGAAGTGTGGATGAGATCAATGAAGCGATCGAAGCAGGGATTACCGATATCGGCGAAAACAAAGCACAGGAGATCATGGACAAATATAAATATATTCGCCCTGTACGATGGCATATGATTGGACATTTACAAACAAATAAGGTAAAATACATCATAGATAAAGTAGACTTGATTCATTCCGTTGATTCAAAGCGCCTTGCAGAGGAAATCAACAAACGTGCGGCGCAGCACGGAAAGATCATGGATATTTTAATTCAAGTCAACGCCGCGATGGAAGAAAGCAAATTTGGAGTTGCGGCAGAAGACGCAAAAAACCTGATTGACGAGATACTCGCGAGCTGTCCTCATATACGGATCAAAGGCCTTATGTGCATGGCACCGTTTGAGGATGACCCCAAAAGCACAGCAGTATACTTTGCCAAGACCAAGCAGTTGTATGACAAATACGCATCGGAGATACAGCATGAACGACTGGATTTTTCAATTCTTTCGATGGGCATGTCGCATGACTTTGAAGTAGCGATTCAAGAGGGTTCTAATTTGATTAGGATCGGAACCGCAATATTTGGAGATAGGAATTAAAAATAAAACCGGGAGGTAGCGTGAACATGGGTATATTTGGAAAATTCAAAGATTTGGTCGGAATTGAAGAAATCGAAGATGATCAAATAACAGAACAAGAAATAGCAGATGCAGCAAAACAGATGGACAGAAAGTCTGTGGAGACAAAATCCTCATATTCAAATCAGACAGGCAAAAGCGAATTAAAGGATGTCAGCAAACTTCAAAATCAAGGAGGAGGCAGAACTGTGAATCCGAACACTGCACCGTTCAAACTGGTTGTCATCGAACCAAAGGCTTTCGATGAATGCCCAAGGCTTGTGGATAACCTAAAAGCAAAGAAGCCGGTTATTGTGAATCTTGAAAAGCTTGAAGCGGACACGGCAAGAAAAATATTTGATTTTTTAGGCGGCGCTACATATGCCTTAAACGGAAACGTTCAAAAAGTATCGAACAATATTTTTGTATTTGCACCTGAAGGCATTGACATAACTGCAAACGTTGAGCATAAAGGCATCGATTTCAACAGCCCCGGACAAAAAAGCCCATGGAGGTAACGAATGGGACTCTTGATTTGGGCAATAAACGTTACCGCGCAAGTGATCCTGTATCTTCTTCTTGCGAGGGCTGTTTGTAGTTGGTTCTTGCGAAACGGCGGTGGGATGGCATTTAAGATTTATCGGATTCTGATGCTGCTCACAGAACCGATCGTCGCGCCGTGCCGGAAAATAACGCGGAGATTTCCGACAGGGATGTTTGATTTTTCTGTGTTGTTGGCTTTTTTTCTTGTAATGATCGTAAGGGATGTTCTGATAAGGCTCTTAGGGATGATTGCGTGATGGTAGAAAGGGAAAAAATATTATGATAACGCCTCTTGATATTCAGAATAAAGAATTTGCAAAGAGTGTAAACGGATATAAAAAGGATGATGTCGATGAATTTTTAGATCTGCTTACGGTCGATATGGAAAAACTATTGAATGAAAACGCAGCGCTGAAAGCAGAAAGCACAAGGTTGGCCTCTGATCTTCAGAAGTACAAAGGTTCTGAAGAGGCGGTACTTGAAACACTTGAAGCCGCAAAGGCGCTGATGGGCGATATATCGGCAAGCGCTGAGAAAAGAGCAGAGATTCTGCTCAAAAATGCAGTACTCGATGCCGAACTGATCACACGGGAAGCGAAAGAATCCATTGAGAAGCTCAATGAGGAAAGCTTGCTTCTCAAAAACAGATTTATCATGTTTCAGTCAAAATATAGAAATTTGCTCGAAATGGAACTTGAACGGTTTGATACACTGAGCGCTGAAATTTTTGGAGAATTCGGTATCGATGAACAAATTCTGGTTGACGAAGCAAAGCTTCAAACAAGCAGAAAAACCGTCGTCATGAAGAGCAGTGATAAAGAAGATTTGTCACACACGATGGTCAATATCAGAGCGGGAGACGGAGCGTAACGGTTCCGTAGACTTTCTTTATGTATTATATCATTATTATTTTATTGGTCGGCATCGATCAGGCAATCAAGTATGCAATC
>WQWG01000180.1 GCA_009785435.1 Clostridiales bacterium | reverse complement strand
GGTCGACAAAAGGGATATCCTGTTTGGCATCGAAAACGAAGTTGAATTCATTGCGCTTTCATTTGTCAGGACATCCAACGATGTAAAAGACGTACGCCGATTCCTGCAATCGCACGGATGTCATAACATCGAGCTGATTTCCAAGATAGAAAATAAGGAAGGCGTAAAAAACATCATCGACATCATAAACGTTTCCGATGGAATCATGGTCGCCAGGGGCGACATGGGCGTAGAAATCCCGTTTGAGGAACTGCCCCGAATCCAAAAGGACATCATTAAAAGCTGTGGCGCGGCAGGCAAAAGAGTCATAACAGCCACACAAATGCTGGAATCCATGATTCAACACGCGCGTCCGACGAGAGCCGAAATAACGGACGTTGCCAATGCGATTTATGATGGCACAAGCGCGATCATGTTGTCCGGAGAAACGGCCATCGGAGCGCATCCGCTCAAAAGCCTTGAAACCATGAGCAAGATTGCAGAAGAAACCGAATCCCACATCAACTATAGAAAGTATAGAGAGAGAGCCGGCATACTTGACCCGGAAGTCAATATAACGAACGCGATCAGCAGCGCGACATGCCGGGTAGCCCATGACCTTGACGCATCCGCGATCGTTGCGGTAACGCTGAGTGGAAAAAGCGCGAGAATGATTTCAAAACATCGTCCTCAAACGCCGATCATCGCCGTTACCCCAAAAGAAAAAACATATATGCGGCTTGCGATGTCTTGGGGGGTCACGCCGGTCAAAAATGAATATATCGAAGACGCTCTTGACCTGTTCGATGACGTCGCGCAAAAAATAGCAGAGCTCAATCTTGTGAAAGATGGCGACCTTGTCGTCATCACCGGAAGTTCACACTTTTCCGCAGGCGTAACCAATATGCTTCAAGTACACATCATCGGAAATATATTGCTGAGAGGCAAAGGAAACGGCGCGGACAACATCAGCGGCCAAGTCTATGTGACAAGAGATCAAGAAGACTTCAGCAACTTTACATCGGGCGACATCCTCGTCGTGAAAAGAACAACGAACGACATCCTGCATTTAATGCGGCAATGTTCAGGGGTCATCACCGAAGAAAATGAAAACGAATCAGGAATCGTATCCGCCGGGTATGCCCTCGGGATTCCGGTCATATCCAGTGCAAAAGGCGCAACCTCGATTTTGACGACCGGCGCAAAAATAAGAATCGATACCAAGACGGGATATGTTTACAATGGCGGCGCAGACGATCTGTAAGAACTGCATGAACACAAATACATCGGAGGAAACCATGTCCATTTTGATATGCGGCGGAGCCGGATACATCGGTGCGCATTGCGCTCATGAGCTAAAAAAGGCAGGATACGATTGTATCGTCTATGATAATCTTTCAGAGGGTCATGCGTCGGCGGTTTCAGACTTCAAGTTCATAAAAGGCGACCTGCGCGATAGTGTCAAACTGGATGCCGTTTTTGAAGAACATCCGATTGCAGGCGTGATTCATTTCGCCGCGCGTTCGCTGGTCGGTGAAAGCATGAAATCCCCGATCGATTATTATGAAAACAATGTAACAGGCACGATCAGTCTTCTCAAATCGATGCAAAAGGCCAATGTCAAGAACATCGTGTTTTCATCAACTTGCGCCGTCTACGGCCTTACAAAGCAAATCCCGATCACGGAAGAGGTGCCGGTAAATCCGATAAACCCTTACGGAGAGACAAAACTCGCAGCAGAGCAATTCCTGAAATGGTGTGATGTGGCGTATGGCATCAAATCAGTCTGTCTGCGCTACTTTAACGCTGCAGGAGCCATGCCGGACGGAAGCTTGGGAGAAGCGCATTCTCTTGAAACGCATCTCATACCGCTTGTTTTCATGGCGGCTCTTGACCCAAACCGAACACTGCAGGTTTACGGCAGCGACTACCCGACAAAAGACGGAAGCTGCGTCAGAGACTACATACATGTACTGGACTTGGCGGATGCGCATATCAAAGCATTGCAATATCTTTTGGCAGGCGGAGAAAGCCAAACATTCAACCTTGGCTCTGAAACAGGTGTCTCCGTGTTGGAAATCATAGAGAAAGCACAAGAAATTTCACAAAAGAAAATAACGTACAAAATAACCGGCAGACGTCCCGGAGATCCGGCAACGCTCATTGCGTCATCCGAAAAAGCAAGGCGCGTCTTGGGCTGGCGGCCGGTGCGAAGTGACATCGAAACAATCTTACAAGACGCCTGGAAATGGCACAACAGACAATAACAAAAGCGCCTTTTTCAGGCGCTTTCGCTTAATGGCTCTGTTCAAATCGCAATGCGATTTGGTAACAGGCCTTACACAAGGCTTTCCTAAATCTGTGATTTAGTGAAAGCTACTGTCATTTTTGTATGGATTAATAATTGACAGAGCGTAACTCAAAATACGCTTGCGGATGGGAACAAACCGCGCACAATTGAGGTGCCTTTTCCGCATCCACGAGATGTCCGCAGTTTCTGCATATCCATACGGACTTTTTATTTTTGTTAAAGACTTGGTCGTTTTTCACATTGTCAAGGAGCTTGAGGTATCTTTCTTCGTGTTCTCTTTCAATATTGCCCACCATTTCAAACAGCGTCGCAATTTTGTCAAAACCCTCTTCTTTGGCTTCCGCAGCCATACGCTTGTACATCTCAGTCCAT
>WQWG01000179.1 GCA_009785435.1 Clostridiales bacterium | reverse complement strand
TTGCACTGTGTGCGCCAAGACTGCGAGAAATTATCGGCTTCAAGAAGAGGTGGGTAGAGGTGACCAAATGATATCACTGAGCAATGTATCGATGGTTTTCGACAATGGTGTCGAAAAAAACCATGTATTGAAATCGATCAATCTTGATGTGCCGGAGAGCCAGTTTGTCACGATCATAGGTGGCAATGGCGCCGGGAAAAGCACACTTTTTAACGTGATAGATGGCAATTTGGACCCCACATCAGGGTCAATATTTGTTGATGGCAAAGATGTTCTGCGAAAAAGCCACAGCGCACGCGCGGCCTTGATTGCCCGTGTTTTTCAAGACCCTAATACAGGCGTATGTCCTGACCTGACGATCGCGGAAAACATGGCGTTGGCAAACGCCCGTGGCAAATGGCACGGACTTCAATGGGCGATACGCAAAAAGGATATTGCTTATTTCGAGGAAAGACTTGCCGAGTTCGACTTAGGGCTTGAAACGATGCTGCGCAAAAAAGCGTCGCTTTTATCGGGCGGGCAACGTCAAGTCGTAACACTGCTTATGGCAACACTGCAAAAACCCGGTGTGCTGCTTCTGGATGAGCACACGGCGGCGCTGGATCCGAGAATCGCCAAGCAAGTCATGGGCATAACAAAAACACTGGTTGATGAACTGAAAATAACAACCCTGATGATTTCACATAATATGAGCGATGCGATCGCCTATGGCGACAGGCTGATCATGCTTGACAGAGGTGAAATCGTTATGGATGTTTCCGGTGCGGAAAAGCAAGCGCTTACCCCCGCGGAATTGATCATAAGGTTTGAGTCATAGTGAATTTCAGTCATATGAATGTCAAATAAAAGGGGCCTATTTGTAGGCTCCTTTGTATTTTTGCTGTGTCGCCAAGCCGCCCCTGATATGGCGCTCCGCTTTATTGTTATTTAAAACAGCCTTGACTTCTGCGGCAAGGCCGGAATTTATCTCAAGTATCCGATCCGTTAAGTCTTTATGTACAGTGGATTTGCTGACTCTGAATTTTTTTGCACAGGCTCTAACTGTGGCACCTGTTTCCAAGATATAATTGGCAAGCTCAAGTACTCTTTCTTCTATATAATTCTTCATATCTAAAAATTTCACCACCTTATTTGCGTATTCAATAGGCTCGGTCTGGGATTGAAACGTTCGTTGAGCCGTTCGTTCAAACTTGTGAACAGCATTTCTTTACCACATGTATATGTGAAGCGGGATGGAGTTATGCAGGCAAAGCAAAAAATACAAATGGTATCAAAAAATTGCGTACTTAATTTTGTTGTTCGATATACTTTCATTTTAGAATGTGGTATAATGGCTTCATCATTTCGAACTGTTTTGCGATGCACAGGCAGCAAATTTGAAGAAAGAAAGGGAGGCGTAACATGGGTTTTTCAGATGAAATAGGAATCGATTTGGGTACAGCCAATGTACTCGTTTACATAAAAGGAAAAGGCGTGGTGCTTAGTGAACCGTCCGTCGTAGCAATCAACAAAGAGAACAAACAGATTTTAGCGGTTGGAGAAGAGGCGCGGCAGATGCTTGGAAGAACGCCGGCCAATATTGTCGCGGTCAGGCCGCTTCGTGACGGAGTCATATCCGACTATGACGTCACAGAGCGCATGATTAAATATTTTATTCGCAAAGCGTGTAAAAGCACCCGGTTTTTCAAGCCAAGAATCATGGTTTGCGTGCCGAGCGGAGTCACCGAAGTAGAAAAAAGAGCCGTAAGGGAAGCTGCGCTTCAAGCAGGCGGAAAGGCTGTCTTTTTGATGGAAGAGCCGATCGCTGCGGCAATCGGCGCGGGAATCGACATCTCAAGGCCGGAGGGCGTGATGGTGATCGACATCGGGGGCGGCACAACGGACATCGCAGTCATTTCACTTGGCGGGATCGTTGCAAACGCATCTGTCAAAGTTGCCGGTGACAAGTTTGACGAAGCAATCGTGAAGTATATGCGAAAAGAGCACAAACTCTATATCGGTGAGCGTACTGCTGAAGAGATCAAAATGAACATCGGTACCGCATACCCGAGGCAGGAATTGGCCAGAATGGAATGCAGGGGAAGGGATCTTGTGACCGGCCTTCCGAAGTCGATCGAAGTCATTTCAAAAGAGATCATGGAAGCCTTGGATGAACCGCTTACGACGATTTGTGAAGCGGTGCATAGCGTTCTGGAAAAGACGCCGCCGGAGCTTGCGGCAGACATAAGCAACAGCGGTATCGTTATCACAGGAGGCGGAGCGCTCTTAAACGGAATCGATAAGAGGATCGAAGATCGGACAGGGATCAAGGTGATCATCGCCGAAAATCCTAAATCCTGCGTCGCAAAGGGAACAGGCATGGCCTTGAATTCCATCGACGCGATTCAAAATAGCCAGATGAACAAAAGGAAACCGTATATATAAGAAGACGCAGCCGTTTTATGGCTGTACGGGTGTTTGAATGAAATTAGAATTGATTGCGACAGCGACATTTGGACTTGAAGCTGTCGTTAAACGTGAAATAGAAGATATTGGATTTAAAATCATAAAATCAGAAGATGCCAAGATTACGTTTTCCGGCGATGAACGGGCGATCGTCAAGTCAAACCTATGGCTGAGATGTGCCGACAGAGTACTACTGAAAATGGGAGAATTTGAAGCCTTGGAGTTTG
>WQWG01000178.1 GCA_009785435.1 Clostridiales bacterium | reverse complement strand
GGGAAATAATTAACCTGAATTTAATCTTTATTTAACTTGAAAATCTAGACACACAATATGGACGATACCATTGTCGCAATGCCTGTTTTGATGCATCTTTCATCGACTTCAAAAGTGCTTGTATGCAAGCCGCCTGTCTTTTTGTCTGGAAAACTGCTCCCGATGAATAGGTATGCCCCGGGTATTTCTTCGATGTAATACGCAAAGTCATCGACGGTCATCGTATGTTCCTGAATTTCATGAATTTTGATCGTTGAATCGGTTTCGCACAACCCTTGTTCCTCTAAAAAATCATTGTATGCTTTCACGGCTTCTCTTACATGGCTTACCATACCATCATGATTGATGAGCGCCGGATACCCCTCCATATATTCCTGCTTGACTGTCGTTCCAAGTGCAACCGCGATGTTGCATGTTATGCTTTCCAACCGTTCTCTTAACTTGCGGCAAATTTCTATATTCTCTCCCCTTATGATCCCGTCCAATCTTACTTTGTCAGCCAACGTATTTCTGGAATCTCCACCTTTTATTTTCCCAAATGTAATGAGGCCTGAACGCATTGGAGACAGTTCTCTGGATACGATCAATTGCGCGGCTGTGATCATCTGAGCCGCAGCCGTGATCGCATCTGTTCCCATATGCGGCTGCGCACCGTGACTTTTTTCACCTTGCACATCAATCCTGAACGTGATGGATGCTGCATGAACCTTTCCGTATTTGATGCCTATGCTTCCGGCCGGCAATTCAGGCTTCGCATGTACGCCAAAAATAACTTCTGTGTTTTGATTATCGCCGTTATCTGAAAAAAGCACTCCTTTTTCAATCATCTTTTTTGCCCCGCCTTGATTTTCTTCATCCGGTTGAAATATGTATTTAACATCAATGTTAATCAAATTTTTAATTTCATTTAAAACCATTGCCGTTCCAAGTACAACCGCCATATTGACATCATGTCCGCAGGCATGCATGAAACCAAACCGTTCAGAAGAAAAAGGGGATTTTACCTTTTCTATGATCGGCAATCCGTCCATATCCGCTCTTATGGCGATCGTCTTTTTCGCGCTATTTTTCCCTCCGCTTTCCAACAATGCGACAAGCCCGGTTGGCAAGATGCGCTGCACTTTTAGATCTAATTTTTTCAACACAGCCTCGATGATTTCCGCCGTCCGGTATTCTTTTCCTCCGATCTCCGGCCACCGGTGCAACTGCCGCCTTATTTTGACAGCCGCATCCGCCGCATCGTCCAAAAAAACATACCATTGATTGATGTGCATAAATCCCCCCTCCTATGAATTACATCTTCTATCTGTGTATTTTATAAAGTATAATGTTTACGACAGAAATATTACATTTATTACACCGTAACACGTCCAAAATAACCTGCCGAGGAGGTTAATATGAAAAGACCCTTACCCTTATCCGTCGGTGATCAAGTCGCGCTCGTAGCCCCGTCCTCACCGCTCCCCGATGGAAACATTGAACGCGCAATTGACTCAATCCGCTTTCTCGGGCTTGAGCCTGTTGTTTTCCCAAGCTGCATGATGAGCCATGGCTACCTTGCCGGCAAAGATGCCGATCGCGCCCGTGACATCAATGAAGCTTTTGCCGACGAGCGCATGAAAGGCATTTTCTGTTTGCGCGGCGGGTTTGGAGCAACGCGGATACTCAATATGCTCGATCTTGAAACCATTCAAAAAAATCCAAAAGTATTCGCCGGCTATAGCGACATAACGGCGCTCCATCTTGCATTCACTCAAAAGTGCGGCCTCATCACATTCCATGCTCCGATGCCCAATACAAGATACCGTGAAATGGATGCGTTCACACTCAAAAGCCTAAAAGACAATCTTTTTTCAGATCAAGCACCCGGAGAAGTGTTGAACCCACCGGACGAGATCATCGAAACGATCGTACCCGGAATTTGCGAAGGTGCAATCATCGGCGGCAACCTTTCCTTGCTTCTCGGCACGTTGGGTTCCCCTTATGAAGTCGACACAAAAGATAAGATTCTTTTTATTGAAGAAGTCTCGGAAATGCCTTACAGACTCGACAGGGCGCTTACCGCGCTTGCGCTTGCGGGAAAATTTGAAAATTGTGCCGGCATCATTTTGGGTACGTTTGCTGAATGCGAAGCGCCTGCTTCTGAAGCTTCGTCGCCTAATTCCGTGACTTCAGAGGAAAGTCTGACACTTCGGCAGATATTCGATGAAGTTGTGAAACCGTTCAATAAACCGACGATACTGAACTTCCGTGCAGGCCATGTTTATCCTCAGGCAACCATCCCGATGGGCGCGCCCCTAAAGCTAGACGCAACAAACGGCAGGCTTGTGTTTCTTGACATGCCTACCGCTTGATTTGTGTAAGAGACCGTTTACAAAAATGACCACCGTATGCTATAATCATTCATAGCAAAACTGGAATCATTTCGCCTCTTGACGGGGCAAATCATATTTATTTAGAAATGCCGGATTGTTCCCGGCTTTTCATTTGGGAGACGTGAGAAAATGAATAAATTATCTTTAGATGCCTTTTCGCTGAAGCTGATCGCGATCATCACTATGGGCATACAGCATACCATCATTGTTTTATGGGAAATCTTCCCGATTTGGGCAATTCTCCCGCTTCAGATTGTGCGTGGAATCACCTTTCCCATCATGGCGTTTTTCGTTGTAGAGGGGTTC
>WQWG01000177.1 GCA_009785435.1 Clostridiales bacterium | reverse complement strand
GCTGCAAAGATCGTATACAACGAAGAATATATACAAGAAAAATATCCGAACATTTCAGAAGAAGCGTTGAAAGATAAGATATGGGCGGATATAAAGAAGATCAATGACAAACTGACGGTGTACCAATGCATCAAGAAGCTTACAATTACAAATCAGGAAATGATCAAGACGACCACGCAGAAAGTCAAACGATTTGAAGAAATAAAAAAAGAATAAACGAACAACCTCCCCCATATATTATAGTGACTTATAGTATTACGCAGGTACTTTTTCATCAGACTGAAAAAGAACAGGCAAAGGGGAGGTTTTTAATTTGGATCATATAAGTATATATGAAAGTATTGCGGAAAGGACGCAAGGCGACATTTATGTCGGTGTGGTTGGCCCTGTCAGAACGGGAAAATCTACATTTATTAAGCGCTTTATGGATTTGCTCGTCGTGCCTCATGTCAATAATGTTTACGTAAAGCAGAGAGTTCAAGATGAACTTCCTCAAAGCGGGGCAGGCAGGACGATCACGACGACGGAACCCAAGTTTGTTCCGGCGGAAGCGGTTCCCCTTGAACTTTCAGGAAATGCAAACTTCAAAGTAAGGCTTGTGGACTGCGTAGGCTATATGGTGCCGGACGCGACGGGACATATCGAAGACGGCAAGGCAAGAATGGTGAGTACGCCATGGAATGATGAAAAGATTCCGTTTGAAGAGGCGGCTGAAATCGGCACGAGAAAAGTGATCGAAAGCCATTCGACCATCGGGATCGTGATCACGACGGACGGAAGCACCTCTGATATTCCGAGAGACAACTATCAAGCCGCTGAAGAAAGAGTGATCAGAGAACTCAAAGAACTCGGGAAGCCATTTGTCGTGGTTCTCAACACCACGACGCCGAACGATGAAATGACAAAAGCGATGGCGGAAGAGCTGCAATCCAGACATGCCGTTCCGGTAAAGCCTGTGAACTGTGCAAAGATGAACGCATCCGCGCTTGCGGAGATTTTTGAAGACACCTTATACCAGTTCCCCGCGTCTGAAATCCGGTTTCACCTGCCCGGATTCATTGAGGGGCTTGCAGAGGGTCACTGGCTCAAGGCGGCCATTATCGATAACGTAAGGGATTGGGCAAAGAGCTTTGACAATATAAAAGACATCAAAGAAACGGTATCCAAGCTGATCGACGGGGAAATCGTCAAGGGGATCCAGATAACCAATATGACCCTCGGAACGGGCGAGGTCGAGGTGCTTGTCGAAGTTGCCGAGGGCTTATTCTATAAAGTTGTGGAAGAGTTGATGGATCAACGCGTAAACAACGACTATGAATTTTTCCAATTGCTCAAAGAGTTTGCCGAAGCGAAGAAATCGTACGACAAGTTAAAATCAGCGATGGAACAAGTTTCGGAAACGGGATATGGCATCGTCCAGCCCAAACTGTCTGAAATGGTGCTTGAAGAACCTGAAATATTCAGACAAGGCAGCAAATACGGCATACGGCTCAAAGCGAAAGCGCCGTCGCTGCATATCATCAAAACCGACATCACCACCGAGGTTTCTCCTGTCGTCGGCACGGAAAAGCAATCCGAAGATCTCATCAAATATCTGCTCGACGAATTTGAGAGCGATCCGGGCAGGATATGGGATACGAACATATTTGGCAAGTCTTTATACGAAATGGTTACAGAACAAATGGAGAACAAACTCTCGAATGTGCCTGATCATATACGCGTAAAGATTCAACGCTCGCTGCAAAAAATCAGCGATGAGGGAAAAGAATATTTCATCTGCATCGTGCTGTAAAAAAGACAAAAAACCGCGGACGCGGTTTTTTGCGTTTGAGGGAAGCAATCAATTGAAAACAATTGTATTTTCCACATAAAAAGCATATACTAACAACTATGAAGAACTACAATGCCGAACAAAAATCCATCATTTTTGTGGTGATCATAACTGCGTTTGTCACGACCTTTACGGGCAGTGCGTTGAATCTTTCCATTCCGGCGATGTGCGAGGAGTTTGGGGTCAGTGCAGGCACGATTGGCTGGGTCATAACGGGCTATATGCTTGCAATCGCTGCGCTGTCTGTGCCTTTCGGGCGGCTTGCGGACATGACGAGAAAAAAGCGTGTGTTCATTCCGGGGCTTCTCATTTTCTCATTGTCTTCGCTGATGTCGGTATTCGCTTGGAGTTTTACGATCATGCTCATGCTCAGGGTGCTTCAGGGAATCGGTGCGGCTATGATTTTCAGCACGAACGTGGCGATATTGATCAGCGCTTTTCCGGGCGCAGAGCGAGGTAAAGTATTGGGGTACTCCATCGCGTCTACGTACGTAGGGCTTTCGGCAGGGCCGGTGATCGGAGGGCTTTTGAACCACCATTTCGGATGGCGCTCCATTTTCATTTTGACATGCGTGATCAGCGCAATGGTGTTTTTGATTGCGCTTAAGAAGCTTCCGGAGGCCGAGAGTCAAGACAAGCCATCGTTTGATGCGCGTGGAAATGTGCTGTATGTCGTGATGATCGTGTCGGGCATGTATGGGTTTTCGGCAATCGCAACTTCAAAATTTGCACTTGCGGCAATTGTCTTGGGCGTTGTTTTGTTCATTTGGTTTGTCAGGCATGAGCTGAAAATCGAAAATCCGGTCATACAAATCAGGGTTTTTACGAAAAATATCGCGTACGCGTTTTCAAATATCGCGGCGCTGTT
>WQWG01000176.1 GCA_009785435.1 Clostridiales bacterium | reverse complement strand
TTTTTTCGACACCATTGTCGAAAACCATCGATACATTGCTCAGTGATATCATTTGGTCACCTCTACCCACCTCTTCTTGAAGCCGATAATTTCTCGCAGTCTTGGCGCACACAGTGCAAACAAGGCCAATAGCGCAGTGAGTAAGCGCGTCCAATCCGGGCTTAAAAGACCGGTAGCGATTACCAACGTGATACAACTAAAGTAGATAAACGAACCGAGCGCAATGAACAGTAAGCGTGTCAACATGCTTGCATTCTTGGGCGTTATGATCTCGCCGATCACAAGGGAAGCAAGTCCGATGATGAGTACACCCATGCCCGAATTGACATTGGCACCGCTTTGTTGCTGTGCGATCAGCGCGCCGGAAATCCCTGTGAGTGCATTTGAAATCACAAGGGAGATGATTTTGCGGCTATCCGTATCAATGCCAATGGCACAAGCCATACGTTCATTATCGCCGGTGGCGCGTATGGACAACCCGAATTTCGTGTTGTAAAGAAAGAACAAAACCGTGATCACGATTGTAAGCACGATCGCGCCTACGATGATGTATGATATCAGAAGTGCGTCAAAAGACGGTACGCCAAACCCCAGCACCCATCTTCTTACGGGCGCAAATATAAAGGTATCAAGGGGAGCGGAAATCGTACTGGCTCCCATCACGAATAAGTTTATCGAAAACAATGCCATCGTTACCAGCAAACCTGAAATGATTGCGTCGATTTTTAGTTTTGTATGGATCAGCGAGGTTGAAAGGCCTGCGAGGTTGCCGCATATCGAAGAAATGATGAGTGCAGGCATAAAATGTACGCCTCTGTGCAGCAACGTCATCGTGGTTGCAGCGCCAAAGGCAAATGTCCCCTCGATGGTCAAATCCGGTTTTTTCATGACACGCAAGGACATGAAAACGCTAATAACAGCAGGGGCGTATAACAGCCCCTGCCCTAAACTTCCATATATACTGGTTAAAAACATGCTGAACGTCATTTTAGAACGTCCTGCTTGCCCGCGCCAAGAGTGCGCTTGGAATTTCAAACCCGATGTACTCCGCTTCGGTCTCATTCAGATACAATGAAAGCGATGCAGCGGTAGGTGAATAAAAGGTTTGAGGCCAAATGTCATTGAGCAGGATATTGTATGCGATGTCCGCAGCAGCAGCTCCATTGGCCGCAAAGTCAACGGATAACGATGCGATCGCTCCACCCGCGACGATCGGCAGATCAGCCACGACGACAGGCAAACGACGATCAGGGTTTTGGCTGCGGTTTAAGTTCTGCACCATTTGCATTTGAGATGTGATTTGATTGTCTTGGGGAATGTAAATTGCGTGGATCGTTGGATCCGCAGCAATGTTAATAAATTGCTGTGTCAGATGCTCCAAACCATTTGCCGGTATTCCGAATGGTATAATGGTGTCTGCGGGCGCAACTGCCTGCAATCGCGCAAGAGAGGCAACCGAATTGTCTTCATCTGTTGTGTATAAAAAAGCAACGCGGTGTTCGGCATCAAGCGTGTGTCCGATCAATTCTTCCAACAAGTCGATCTGTGTTTCCATCGGCAGCGCACTTGAGCTACCTGTGGACATCTCCGTCACAAGTCCCGCGCCAACAGGGTCTGTTATGATCCCGTATACCAATGGTATCTCCGCAACAGCCGCTACCGGCAATGCCTGTTGCGATGCGCTTGTTCCAAGAGAAAATATCAAGTCTACCTGTTGTGTAGCAAACGTATTGGCGATCGTCGTCGCCATGGCGGGGTCTCCTGCCGCGTTCTGATAGATAAAGCGTACTCGTTTTCCGGCCGATTCCATCAGCTCTGTCAAGCGATCTTCAAACCCGGGTACGCCCAGCTCAAACGCAGGGATTTGTGCGCCTGATAATATCCCAACGGTAAAATCATACTCGCGCTCGTTCTCGTTGCCCTGCGTACAACCGCTCAGGCCTGCAATGCTTACTATGACGATCAGCGCCACAGCCAAAATCATTTTTCGTTTTTTCATTATAATACTCCTTTTTCATTCTGGAAATTTGTCGCATTTTTTGTGGTGCGGACAAAGGGACTCGAACCCCCATGAAGTAGCCTTCACACGGACCTGAACCGTGCGCGTCTGCCAATTCCGCCATGTCCGCACAAATAACACATATATTCTACTTTACTCTACCAAACGTTGTCAATTACAATTTGATGGCTGCACTATTCATATTTGCTGTATTCTTTGATCAAATCGTGCTTCATTTGCCAGAGGTCTTTTGAGAGATCTACATAGTACGTCTGCGGGTTTTCAAATCTCAATATTTCATCCCAAAGCGTACCAATTTGCTGCTTGCAATAGCTTCTGATTTCATCAAGACTTGGTGAGTCATAGACTCTTTCCCCTTTTTCAAACAGTTGCACGCTCAAGTTTCGCGCATAGAAGTTGGATATCTTTTTTCTTTTCCAAGGCGCTCGCTGGTCAAATATTTCATATTCCGTACCATCCGGCATCTGTTCCCCATGAAGCGTGATCACATCAGCGATTGCTTTATGTGAGTCTTTGTTGTAGAGCCGATACAAATTTTTAAACCCCGGATCCGTTATTTTTTCTATGTTTTCACTGATTTTCATCTTCGGAATCATTTTGCCATCTTTTTCAAGCGCCGCCAATTTATACACGCCGCCAAACACAGGCTCGGATCTTGACGTAATCAGTCTTTCCCCTACACCAAACGC
>WQWG01000175.1 GCA_009785435.1 Clostridiales bacterium | reverse complement strand
TACTGAATAGATAAAAAATTGAGCTGATTCGCCAAAAATGAAGAATCAGCTCAAAAACAATCCCTAGAATCCACGCATAATGGAACTCGTGCAATTTTTCAGGACTTTGTCAACAGCTCCACGATGTCCATATGCAGAATAGAGATACGACTGCAGACAAGTTGGCGCGTGAATATGATGTCACAGAAAGGACAATTAGACGTGACGGACAGCTCGCATCTGCCATCATCGAAATCGGGCAGCAGTCACCTGAGGCCAAGGAACGCATTCTTTCAGGGCGAGGAAACATCAGCAGAAAGCGTTTGCTTGAATTGCCCTCCGAGAGCGAAGATGAATTCAATAAGACAATTGCACAAATCAAGGACGGAACCCATCGAATCAGGCGTAGTCGTGCGAAAGATTCATCAGAGCCAAATGAACAACTGACATTCGATGGATTCATCGAAAGGATTGCAGCTGAAATCGACTCCGGCATGAAGAAACTGACAGACGGCAACAACGATGCATCAAGAATCGCAATCCGATCGCTGATCGATAAACTGGAGCGGATTTATGAAAACATGTAGATGTTGCCGATACTGAACAAGTTTTGCGTTTGATTCAATCCATCCCAAGCAAAAAAGCGAAAATTGGATCAATCAACGAATAAACTTTTGACATTATTGTTCGTATATATTATACTAATTACGATAATAATATCAGTGGGAGGTGACGGTGATGGATGCATTTGAAAAAGTATACGCCTTATTAAACGAACGAAGCGGCTACCTGACAACAAGAGAAGCCCGGGAGAACGGTATCAAAAACAAGACCATGCAGCGGATGGCAGACCAAGGATTGATTGAGCGCGTTGCTCATGGACTGTACGTTGGCATGGACATTTTTCCCGATCCGTTCTATGTCGCTCAGTACCGTTGCCCGAAAGGAATCTTTTCCAATGAAACAGCTTTGTTTCTGCATGATTTAAGTGATCGCGACCCACTCAAATTAATGATGACGATTCCATCCGGTTGGAATACGAAGCTGTTAACGGATGAAAGTATTTTATTTTTTTACAACAGTCCAAAGAAGATGAGCCTTGGCGTTTGCGAAATCGAAACCCCGAATGGTATGATGGTAAAGGCTTATGATGCCGAGAGGACGCTTTGCGATTGCTTGAAGCATATTGACAGGTTGGATCGAGATTTGGTTCTTACGGCATTGAAACGATATACAAAAAGCAGAGACAGGGACAACGCAAAGCTGTTGGAATATGCCGCTGCCCTTAAAATCCGAGACATGGTTTACAGATACTTGGAGGTGTTGGTATGAAGTTTTCAAATGCAACGCAGTTAAAGGATTGGATTAAAAATAAATCGAAACAAACCGGCACACCGGCAAACGTGCTTTTACAAACGTATATGATGGAACGGCTACTGGAGCGTGTGTCGATCTCACGCTACCGCGGCAACCTGATCCTCAAAGGCGGATTTTTGATCGCGGCGATGGTGGGCATCGACCGACGTACCACGATGGATATGGACACGACCTTGAAAGGTCTGCCGGTTAGTCGTGAGGGCATCAAGAATATCTTGAGCGAAATTATTTCATTCGACGCAGACGATGGAGTTTCCTTTGAGATTCAAGACATTAAAAATATTCGCGACATAAGCGAGTACGATGATTTCCGAATATCGCTCAGAGCGACATTTCATACTGTGCGTGTCAACATGAAAATTGATGTCACAACCGGCGATGCCATCATTCCGCGTGAAATGGAATACCACTACAAGTTGATGTTCGAGGAGCGGACAATCCCAGTCATGGCGTACAACCTGTATACCATCCTCGCAGAAAAAATTGAGACTATATTAGTACGCAATGTGACAAACACACGGGCGCGTGATTTTTACGATGTCTACATACTTTTATCGCTGAACAGAGACACACTCTCACGTGCAGATATGCTTCACGCGCTTCAGATCAAGGCGACGGAGCGCGACAGCGTTAACGATATAGAAAACTACTCGAAACATTTGAGAGATATAGCGGTCAGCCCTGAGATCGCAAAAATATGGGCAGGGTATGTCAAAAGCTATCCTTATGCGAAAGGTATCGCCATATCTGACGTGCTTGCATTGATAGAGTGGGCGCTTACCGAATCTGATTGAAACAAGTGCAAAGTTGAATGGGTTTTGTTGAGGTCAGCAAAACTTAAAATAATCAACGTACGCTTTTGATTTGCGACACCGCATACCCACTCGAAAACGCAAACTGAATATTATAACCACCCGTATCTCCGTCTACATCAAGCGCCTCGCCGATGATGTGCATACGGGGATATTTTTTGCTCTCAAACGTTCTCAAATCAACCTCGTCAAGACTTACGCCGCCCGTCGTAGCCATGGCCTCCTTGAATCCACCGGTTCCGCTGATCACAAACGTGTCGCTCGTCAGCAATGAAGCGATGCGAGCGGTATCATCTTTGGACAGCGATGCGGCAGTTCCCGACAAAGAAAGCCTGTCTGTGATGACTTCTGAAAATCTTGCAGGAAGCTTCAACGTTTCAGTCAAAAAGTTCGGAACCGACTTTTTATTGCCAACGGCGGCCTGCTTTATATCATGCATCAGAGTAAGCGCACTTTTCCCGGGAAAATACTGAATGGACATCTCAAGTCCGGAAAGTTCGGCGTAGCGCGATAGATTTAAAACAGTAGGCCCTGAAAAAGAACC
>WQWG01000174.1 GCA_009785435.1 Clostridiales bacterium | reverse complement strand
TACATCTGTGGGACAGTAAAATGTTCCATAGATGTTTTTTATTCTTCGGAGCATACATTAGAAAAACCATCAAAAAATTTGAAGAGGAGAATGAATGATGAACAGAGAAAAATCACATAAAGCGCAAGTATTCGAAGGGGTTTTGTCGATCGTCGTAAATGCCGTTTTGTTTGCTGCAAAGTTTTGGGTCGGATTGATAACCGGGTCGGTTGCGCTCATGGCGGATGCATGGCACACCATGTCTGATTCGCTGACGTCCATATTTGTTGTCGCAGCGGCGAAACTGGCGTCTCAAAAACCCGATAAGGAGCATCCTTTTGGGCATGGGCGATGGGAACTGATCGCGTCTCTTATTATTGCCTTTATTTTAGGAATGATCGGCTATGGGTTTCTTGACAATTCCATCGAGCGATTTCAAAACAGGGAAGCGGTCGTCTATGGAATGTTGGCGATTGCCATAACAGCGATATCGATTCTCATTAAGGAAGCATTGGCGCAGTATGCGTTTTACCTTGGACGCAAACATGACAATCCTGTCATAACGGCAGATGGATGGCATCATCGTACCGATTCATTGTCATCTGTGATCGTTTTGATCGGCATCGTCGTCACGCAGTTTGTAGACGGCTTGTGGTGGATGGACAGTGTTTTGGGCGTGATTTGCGCATTGGCGATCTTTTATGCGGCGTTCAAAATCATGAAAGATGCCATCACAAGAATATTGGGCGAAGAGCCAAAACAGGAATTGATCGATGCGTTACAAGACGAAGTGGAGAAGCTCTTCAACAGCAATTTGGAACTGCATCATTTTCATTTGCATAATTATATTTCTTCCAAGGAATTGACGTTTCACATCAGGCTGGATAAAGATATGACGATCGAACAAGGGCATGATATCGCAACGGCCATTGAGAAAATGGTCAAAGAAAAATTTGATATGGAAACAACGATTCATGTGGAACCATTAGAAGAAAGCCACTCGGAATAACGAAAAAACAAAACGAAACGAAAACCGGCAAGGGACAAAGCCTTTGCCGGTTGATCATTTTTTGTTATCGTCAGTCCGCTGTATACGGTAGAAGCGCTACGATTCTTGCTCTCTTGATTGCTCTCGTTACTTGTCTTTGATGCATCGCGCAGGTTCCGGTGATTCTCTTCGGGAGGATTTTTCCTCTTTCGGTAATGTATTTTTTCAGCTTATCTGTTTCTTTATAGTCAATTCCGTCTGTTTTATCGGCACAAAACTGGCATACTTTTTTTCTTCTCATGCCGCCGCGTCTTTTTTCGATCATAATGGCTGGTCTCCTTTCTGTTTTAGAATGGGACGTCGTCATCTTCTAAAGCCTGAAATCCCTCAGGAATGTCCGGCTCGGAGATGTCTCTTGCGGGCGCAGCGCCCTTGTCTCCCCACTCTAAAAATTCTACCCGATCGGCAACAACGTCTGTTGTATAGACCGTCGCGCCGTCTTTGTTTTTATAACTTCCGGTTTGCAGTCTTCCCTGAACACCAACGAGTCTCCCCTTTGTTAAGTATCTCTCGCAATTTTCGGCTTGTTTTCCGAAAACCGTGATCCTTGGGAAGTCCGTTTGCTTTTCTTTACCGGCTCCTCGGACTCTGTCGATCGCAACTGTAAAAGTCGCAACAGCCATCTGGGATTCCGGCAGATATCTTACTTCAGGGTCTCTAGTGAGTCTTCCTATTAATACTACACAGTTCACTTCTGCACCCCTTTTCTACTTTTCATCTTTATTAATGATCATGTGTCTGACAATGCTGTCAGAGATTTTGAGTCTTCTGTCAAGTTCTTTCGGAAACTCTCCGTCTGACTTGAAGTCGACAAGCACGTAGTACCCCTCGTTTTTCTTGTTGATCGGGTACGCGAGCTTTTTCATTCCCCAAAGATCCGCTTTCACGATTTCGCCATTCGCAGCAATGATCCCTTTAACGGTTTCAACTGCTTGTTCTCTGGCGGAATCTTCCAAAGTGGAATCGACAATGAACATCAACTCATAATTTGTCATTTTTTCACCTCCCTATGGACTAAATGGCGACAGGTTCATCCTGTCGCAGAGAGCATTTTTATTATTTAATGCTTACTTGTTTGTGCGGCAACTTGTACCGAAGTGCAATGTTACCGCCTACATATTATACTATAAATTTGAAAATACGCAAGAAAATTTTTTATTTTAACGCAATTCAAAACGCAGCTTGTCCACGGCTTCGTCGATGTACAGTTGTACCGAGACGTTCGCCACGCCCACCACGGTGACGTTGCATTTGTTATGGGGGATGAGAATCTTGTGCGCAGGGCTTAAAGACACGGCCTCGGCCATTTTGGGGCTGACCTCGCCATACATGGCGTTTGCGAACGCGATGCCCATAACGCCTAAAATATAATCAGCATGGGCAGCGTTGTACACGACGGCGTTCTCGCCCGTAGCGCCGACGTCCGCGCCTGCTTTTAGCATTGCGGCGGTCGCGATGGCATTCGTGCCGACCGCAGTTATATGGATGCCGTCAAATTCAGTTTTTAATTTCTCGATGAGGGCCTTGCCGATGCTGCCGCCCATACCGTCTATGATCAAGATATTCACAGAAACCACTCCTCTTTGGACAGTAGCTTTCACTAAATCATAGATTTAGGAAAGCCTTGTGTAAGGCCTGTTACCAAATCGCGTTGCGATTTGAACAGAGCCATTATACAAAGTTTGCTATGCGGATATTGTACCAT
>WQWG01000173.1 GCA_009785435.1 Clostridiales bacterium | reverse complement strand
ATCGCAAAATTTGAACTTCATGCTGCGAAATTGTTGCGAAATGATGAAAAATACGATACAATTTAATGAAATCTGAACTTATTAGAAGTGAGAGTTGGAGATTCATATGAAAATATACAACACAATGACAAAAGCAAAAGAAGAGTTGATTCCCATAGACAACAATGAGATCAAAATATACGTATGCGGTCCGACAGTATACAACTTTTTCCACATTGGAAACGCAAGGCCGTTTGTCGTTTTCGATACGTTAAGAAAGTATTTGGCGTATCGGGGGCAAAACGTTAAGTTCGTCCAGAACTTCACCGATGTCGATGATAAGATCATCAACAAGTCGAGAGAAGAAGGAGTCAGCGCGAACGATGTCAGCGAAAAATACATCGAAGAATATTATAAGGATGCTGCGGCGCTTAACGTGAAGAAAGCAGACATACATCCAAAGGTTAGCGAACACATGGCGGAGATCATCGATTTTGTTCAAGGCCTGATCGATAAAGGGTATGCGTACGAGATTGACGGCGATGTTTATTATCGCACGAAGAAATTCAAAGAATATGGAAAACTTTCGAAACAAAAGATCGAAGAACTTGAACTTGGTGCAAGGATAGAAACCTCTGAAAAGAAAGAAGACCCGTTGGATTTTGCCCTTTGGAAAGCGAGAAAGGCAGCGGACGAAATCGCATGGGATTCTCCGTGGGGTATGGGCAGGCCGGGTTGGCATATCGAGTGTTCGGCCATGGCGAAAAAACATCTTGGGGAAACGATCGACATACACGCCGGAGGGCAAGACTTGGCATTTCCGCATCATGAAAATGAAATCGCCCAGTCTGAAGCCGAAAACGGAAAGCCTTTTGCGAAATACTGGATGCACAACGGATACATCACGATAGACAATGAAAAAATGTCCAAGTCCAAAGACAACTTTTTCACGGTCAGAGACATATTAAAAGAATATGACGGTGAAACCATACGGTTTTTCCTGCTTTCCGGTCATTACCGAAATCCGATCAATTTTAGCGATGCGTTGATGGAACAAGCAAAGAGCAGCCTTGCCAGAATACAAAACGCGCGAAGCAACTTAAAGCATCTCATTGAAACGGGAAGCGGGCAAATGAGCGGAAGCGAAAAAGCGGCATACGAAACATTCGACACATACAAAGATGATTTCATCAAAGCGATGGATGACGATCTGAATACGGCCGATGCGATTACCGCCATATTTGAACTGGTCACCGCAATCAATACAGTCTCCAAAAATGGAGCGTCAAAAGAATTTGCGGCAAGCGCCTTGAACCTCCTCGAAGAACTCACAGGCGTGCTGGGACTGCTTCAGGCTGAAGAAGAAAATTCGATTGACAGCGATATTGCCGCGCTCGTAGAAGAACGACAGCAGGCAAGAAAAGAGAAGAACTTTGCCAGATCGGATGAAATCAGAGACATACTGAAAGAACGCGGCATAACGCTCAAAGACACCCCGCAGGGCGTTCAAATCATAAAAGAGTAGAAATCATGAACAAACAGCTAAACACAACGGCGCTTGCCTATATCGGCGATGCGGTATACGAAGTGCATGTCAGAAACCATGTGCTTCAAAGCGGTCAGGCCAATGCGGATAAGCTGCATCAAATGGCCGTAAAATATGTAAAGGCAGAAGGACAGGCAAAAGCGCTCAAGGCCATTTTCGACCAATTGAGCGAGGAAGAACAAGATCTGGTCAAAAGGGCAAGGAATCGCAAGACGACATCAAAGCCAAATAACGCAAACCCTGTGGCATACAAACTTGCGACAGCGCTGGAAGCCTTGATTGGACATCTTTATTTAACCGGCAACACGGAAAGGCTCGAAGAAATCATCAAACTTGCGATGGAGTCAAGTGACTGAATATGAAGGCAAGTGGGGATTTATAGACAAAACCGGCAGAGAAGTTGTGCCGTTTAAATACGACGCAGTGCGGCATGTGCAAGAGGGCATGGTTGCGGTTGGTATAGGTGATTGGCGGAGAATGAGATGGGGCTTTATTTCCATTGCCGATATGAATTAAAAGGAGGTAGACAATGAAAAAACTGATTCAAATCATGTTGATAGCAACCCTGTTTTTACTTTCAACAAGTCTAATATTCGCTGCTGAATCCGGGATTCGCGTAAGCATTGACGGGGAGCCGGTAGAATTCACACAAGAGTCCGGAAGTCCGTTTATTGATGAAAACAACAGGACACAGGTACCGTTCAGGCAGACGCTTGAAGCGTTTGGAGCTACTGTAAGCTGGGATGCGGAAACGAGAACTGCAATTGCAGAAAAAGATGATATAACGGTCAAGATACCGATTGGCACAAGCTACATTTATAAGAATGACATGAGGATAATCAATGACACAACGTCAGTGATTCGTGATGGGAGAACGTTTCTTCCCATCAGGATCGTTTTTAATGCGTTCGGTGCTGATGTTGATTGGGATGGTGCGAACAGAAGTATCGAAATAGTGAGCGAAGGTACGGGCAAGAATGTCGGGTTCATAATTATAAGAGAGCAAGGGTATAGTACGGCGCTAACAGAGCTGCCGTTCCGCATAATGGGATTCTGTGACGAAGAGATTGCTTTCTTACGGTATATGACGAATTTGGAAAGTTTAAGGGTGGTAATGAACAGCAGAGTCAGTGATTTATCACCGCTATCGGAACTCACGAATTTGAGAAGTTTGACCTTGAGCTTTACTCAAATCAGTGACTTGACACCGCT
>WQWG01000172.1 GCA_009785435.1 Clostridiales bacterium | reverse complement strand
TTCAACAATGAATTCGTCATTTGACTAAAGCCTTTAAAAAATGTAGAATGATACCTGTACGATTTGTAAATTTTTCTCAATATTAAGGATAAAAAGTGGCTGATAAAACCAATACACTCGGCGGGTTGCCCGATGAATTGCCTCTCGGCAAGGTAATCCCCATAGCGATAGAAGACGAAGTTAAAACAGACTATCTCAATTATGCAATGTCGGTCATTGTGAGCCGTGCCCTGCCTGACGTGCGTGACGGTCTCAAACCCGTACATCGGCGTTTGCTTTATGCCATGGACGAATTGGGATTGCGTCCCGGCTCGAAACCCGTAAAAAGTGCCCGTATTGTCGGTGATACGATGGGTAAGTATCATCCGCATGGCGATTTGTCGCTGTATGATGCCCTTGTTCGCATGGCGCAGGATTTTTCGCTTCGTTATCCGCTGATTAATGGACAGGGAAACTTCGGCTCTATTGATGATGACCCACCGGCGGCAATGCGTTACACTGAGGCAAAACTTTCCAAAATCGGCGATGAAATGCTCGCTGATCTCCAGAAAGAGACAGTGGATTTTGCCCCCAACTACGATGAATCTTTCACTGAGCCAACTGTACTGCCTTCTGCGATTCCCAACCTGCTGATCAACGGCTCCAGTGGAATTGCTGTCGGAATGGCGACAAATATGGCTCCGCACAACTTGGGCGAAGTTTGTAATGCGATCTGCGCTTTAATCGATAATCCCGAAGCAAAAACCGAAGACCTCATGCAGTTTGTTCAGGGGCCGGACTTCCCAACAGGCGGCGTAATTTTTGGCCGCAAAGGTATCAAAGACGCTTACAAAACCGGGCGCGGCAAACTTCTCATCCGTGGCAAGTTCAACATCGAAACAAACAAACAAGGTAAGGAAAAAATTGTCTTTACCGAGATTCCATACAATGTAAATAAAGCTCTGCTCCTTGAAAAAATCGGTCAACTTATGCGTGATAAAGTGATTGACGGTATCGCCCATGCAAACGACGAATCAGATCGTGACGGTATCCGTATTGTGATCGAATTAAAAAAAGGTGCGATAGTCAAAGTTATTTTAAACCAGCTTTTCTCAAATACGCAGCTCCAAACAACCTTTGGTATCATCAATTTGGCATTGGTTGGAGGCAGACCGCAGTGCCTTACGTTAAGAGAAATGGTACATCATTTTGTTGAACACCGTGTCGATGTGGTTACACGCCGCACCCGTTACGATTTGCGAAAAGCCGAAGAACGAGCTCACATACTCGAAGGACTGCTCATCGCCCTTGCCAACATTGACGAAGTAATCGCAGTTATCAAGGCAAGCCGTGATGTGGCGACAGCCAAACTCAAATTGCAGGAACGTTTTATACTTTCCGAAATTCAGTCTGAAGCAATTGTAGAAATGCGCCTTGGCCGCCTGACCAGCCTTGAAGTCGAAAAAATCCAAAACGAATTAAACGAACTTAAAGTTCGTATCGCATATTACAAATCACTGCTTGCCGATGAAAAGAAATTGCGTGGCGTTATCAAAGACGAAACAAGAGAAATTGCCGAAAAATTCGGAGATAAACGCCGTACCGAAATCATTGCCGGTGAGGTGGAAAGTATCAACATCGAAGACTTGATCAAAAAAGAAGAAATGATGATCCTCATCTCGAATCTTGGCTACGTAAAACGTGTGCCTGTTTCGGCATACAAAAATCAGGGGCGTGGCGGCAAAGGAATGCAGAGTGCAAAACTTGCCGAAGACGATTTTGTCGAGCAAATATTTGTCGCTTCAACGCATGAACACATCATGTTTATTACAAGCGCCGGCAAAGCATACTGGATGAAAGTCCACGAATTGCCGGAAGGAAGCCGCACAAGCAAGGGGTCGCACATCAAGAGTTTACTCACAGTTTCACCTAACGAAGAAGTTACCGCAATAGTTTCGCTTAAAGATTTCAGCGACAGCGAGTACTTGTTCATGGGAACTGCCCGTGCGGTTGTCAAAAAAGTTAAAACAAGCGAATTTGTTAATGCCAAAACACGAGGCATAGCCGCAATTAAACTTGATGAAGGTGACAAGCTGGTCAGTGCGCTTTTGACAAAAGGCAATGATGAAGTTGTACTCATTTCCCGCAGAGGGCAGGCATTGCGTACTCACGAAGAACACATTCGTGCGATGGGACGTTCGTCACGAGGCATAACCGGCATGAAGCTTTCGAAAAGCGATGAACTAACCGGCGTACTGCGTGTTGACATCGAAGACGGCAGAAAATCAAATAAAATCGAAAAAATGCTGATCATTTCCGAGTACGGGTTTGGAAAGCGTGTTGACTTTAGCGAGTTTAACGCAAAAGGGCGTGGCACAGGCGGTCAGAAAATTTACACAGTTTCCGAAAAAACCGGCGAAATTGTCGGTTGTGTCAATGTATTGGAAAACGAAGACATCATGTGTATCACCAGTCAAGGCAAATCGATCAAACTCAAAGTAAAAGAAATTCGTGTAATGGGGCGTTCTGCGCAAGGTGTGCGTTTGCTCAGTATTGACAGGCCGGATTTTGTGATTGGGATTGACAGAATCGTGAAAGAAGACGAAGCCACCGCTTCCGTTGAGGAAAAAGCCGACAGCGATGTTACGCCGCAAGAAACTCCTGAGAATGAAGTGCAAGATCAACTTCTTTTTGATGGTGAATAGGTTTTGTTGATACCAATTCCCTTGAGATATGTTTATATGGTATAATGGACTTGT
>WQWG01000171.1 GCA_009785435.1 Clostridiales bacterium | reverse complement strand
TCACTTCCTGCGTCGGCATTATCCGCATCAGGTTCGTGGGTTTGGGCATTCGCCCCTCTCAGCCGCAATTGCAGCACCCCAGGATTCAATATTTTATTGTTTGTTTATTACACCATAGTATGTAAGATATGTCAAGTCATTTATCTTCTGCCGCTGTCTCGATCTGAGCCAAAAATTTCTCAATTTCTTGCTGAATTTTGGCATTCGAAACGATGAAAGGCTTTTTGTGTACGATCAGCTCAATGCTGTTTGAATGTACGATGTATTCTCCGACAAATCCGTAGCCCGAAGCATGCCCCCGGGTTTCATCGCCCATAAAGGAAATGTTGTGTTTTGCGGCTTCGTCTTTTAACTGCGCAAGGAGCTGCGTTAAATCCTTTGGCTTTTTGATCTTAAATGAAAATGGCATGATCGCTTCCTCTATCTCACATATTTCTTCACGGCTTGCTGCATCTTCCTGTCAGCATCACGCTTTGCAATATCGTCTCTCTTGTCATATTGTTTTTTGCCGCGGGCAACGGCAATCTCCATTTTTGCCAACCCTCTTTCGTTGATGAAGATGTTCAGCGGAATCAAAGTAAGGCCTTTCATCGTGGTAAGGCCTATGAGTTTCCTGATTTCCCGCTTATGTAAAAGTAATTTTCTCGGCCTGAGCGGATCTACGTTGAATCGGTTCCCCTGTTCATATGGGCTGATATGCATTCCATGTATAATCAGTTCGCTGTGCTCTATTTTTGCATAGCTTTCTTTGATATTGGCCTTGCCCTGACGGATGGATTTGATTTCCGTTCCTGTCAGAACGATGCCCGCCTCATAGACTTCTTCAATAAAATAGTCGTGCCGGGCTTTTTTATTATTCACAATGATTTTCTTTTGTTTCATCGTATCACCCCGCTTAAGTAACAGGACCCATATTGGAAAACGGGAATATCCTCAGGCTGACTTGCCCGATGATATCGGAAACTCGAACTTGCCCGATGCTTGGATGCCTGCTGTCAAGGCTCATATCCCTATGGTCACCCAAAACAAAAACGTTTCCCTCGGCGATTGTCATTCGATCCATGTTTTCCTCGGGGTTCACGCCAATCGCATACTCTTCTATGACCACTCTGCCGTTCCGATAGACTCTGCCCGCTATAATTTCAATTTCATCATGTTCAATGCCGATGACTCGCTTAACCAGCATCCTGCCTTCGTTGTTGTCTGTAAACATGCTTGATTGAAAAACCACGATATCTCCATGGTTTGGCGGAGCCACCCAATAGGAGGCTCTATTCAGTAAAACAAGGTTGTTGTTCATCACGGTCGGTTCCATCGATGTGCCTTGTATCCTTGTCGGCTGAAACATGCTCGTCAATATCAAAGCCACGATGATGCCCCATATCGCTGATCTCACCAATCCAAATAAATTTCTAATCATGTGTTTGTCTCCTGTAACAAGGCCACCGAATTTTCTTGCAAATCGCGAGAAAGCAACTTGCTAATGAAGCATCCCAATGCGATTAAACGGATACAACCGAAAGAACGCCCTGCCCACAATGTCGCTAACCGGGACACTCCCGACTTGTTCAGATCTGCTGTCAATGCTGACGCGCCGGTTGTCACCCATCACAAATACTTTGCCCTCCGGAACAATCAAGTTGTCTATATTCCCCGATGTCTCATTTTCATATAAGTACGGCTCTTCCTGCAGTTCTCCGTTTATGTACACGTTTCCATCAGCGATCGTCACTCGGTCTCCCGGCACAGCGATTACCCTTTTGATGAGCAATTTGTTGTTTCCGTCTGCTGTCCGCAAATCCGAATTAAATACGACGATATCGCCCGCACTGGGCTCTGAGAGCAGATACGCCTGCCGACTCAAAAATATGTAATTGTTCGTATACAGCGTTGGCTGCATCGAACTTTCTTGAACAATTGTAGGCTTTATAAAAGCCATGACCAAAAGAGCAATCACGCATGCGATTAATATATCCTTGATCCATCCCTTTATTCCCTTCACTCGCGTAACCTCCGTTGGCTTCTTGCATATATGTTAGACAAATATTGCATCTTTTATTCTACTAAATTCTTTCGGTAATTGTGCCTTGACTTCAAGCCCTGCCATATAATCAAAATATGGCATCATATGGTCAAAATACAGCCTTTCCGCATGTAATATCTGCGTCGTCAAGTCATATTTTTTGTTGATTTCCCAATTCAAGCGTTTGTTTCCGTACTTTGTGTCACCGATGATCGGATATCCTGCATGCGCCAAATGCGCTCTGATTTGGTGCGTTCTTCCCGTGATCAGTTCCACTTCCACAAGTGTAAACCCTTTTGCTTTGTCTACGACCCTTATGAGCGTTTCTATTTCTTTTCCGACCGAACCATCTTCATCCAATATACTGACTTTGTTTTCAATTGTGTCTTTTTCCAGCCTGCCTTTTAGCGTCAAGTCTTTTTGAATTTCCCCGGCTACGATCGTCTTGTAATATTTTCGAATGTGGTTTCGTTCCCCGATCATCAGATTGAGGGTTTTCAGCGCAACACTGTTCTTGCCAAAGATGACAAGTCCCGTTGTATTGCGGTCAAGCCTGTTCACAGGCGCAGGGGAAAACGCTTTTTCGGACGGATCGTATCCACCGTTCTCAATCAAATACCCCATCACTTGGTTTACAAGTGTGTTTTTCTTTTCAAACGCATCTCCGTGCGTCAGAAGTCCAAAAGGTTTCGATACGATGATCAAGTTTTCGTCTTCATAC
>WQWG01000170.1 GCA_009785435.1 Clostridiales bacterium | reverse complement strand
TTTTTGGAGTGTTTGCAGGCATAAAAAAAGGCGTAATTCGCAAATTACGCCCGATGAAGAGCGATTAGTTCTCCATCTGCCGCGCAAGAAACGTTGCACCGATTTCCGCGGCTGTCAGCTCAACATCGCCAAGGCTGCGCTTGTTGTCTTTCGGCAAAATCGTGATCGAACCGATGGCATCTCCCTGAGAAATGATCGGGACAACGATTTTGTTGTTGTTCAAGTACCTGTTCTTGCTTTGAATGATTTTATCCAGTTCATAATCGATCTTTTTGTCCAGAAAATCTTTTTTCTGGCTGCCCGATACGGCAATGATCTGATCGGTGTCGGACACCACGACCGTGCTGTCGAGAATGCTGGACGCCGTTTCGGCATATTCGCCCGCGAACTGGCTCAGATCGTGTATAGGCGAATATTTTTTTAATATCACTTCACCGCTGTTGTTCGTGTAAATTTCAAGAGGGTCACCTTCACGGATCCTAAGTACCCTTCTGATTTCCTTTGGAATTACAACCCTGCCAAGATCGTCGATTCTTCTTACTATTCCTGTTGCTTTCATAGGCGGTTTCCTTTCAATACTGCTATAAAAATTGATATTAGTATTGTTTACTAGGAATTTAATAATATACCTGAAATCAAAAAAGAGATTTTCGTATTCATGCGAAAGTGCTCGGATTCGACCACTTTCAAATCCGGAATTGCGGCAAGCATTTCTGTTGAAAATAGTGCGATAAATCAAAAATATAACTGGCACTCATTCAAAAAATGTGCTATCGTATATGGGAAGAATAATACTTTTGTCTGTAAAAAAGCTAGGAGGAGAGTAAATGAACACACAACCTACTACTTCCCAAACTGCAGAGGAAAGACAGCATGCACAAGACGGCATTGTAGCAAAAATGCGGGAAAAAATGGCTCAGGAGCGCCTTGAAGTTGAGGCACGACGAGAAAAATTTGAAATGCTGGAAGAGAAACGACTGGAACGAAGAGAACAGGAACGTCTTGCGGAGCAAACAAGAAAGCAAGAACACGAACGCGCGGAACGAGCAGCGCATTGGACAAAACAAGGCTTGTGCGACGCTTGTGGCGGAATATTTGGCGGCGCATGGATCTTCAGAAAATGCCAAGCTTGCAAAAAGAAACCACCGAACTGAACGACACTGTGGAACGGCAACCATCGAATTGCGGGGAGTGCAGAACAAGCGCTCCCCTCTGACATTAAAAAGGAGTACAATCGTGATTTTTAAAAACATCACCATGCTTGACGAAAACCTGAACGTTAAAAACAACATGTACATTGGAATAATTAACGATCAAATTGATTATATTGGAAATGAGATGCCTGAAAAAGAATACGGCGAAACGTATGACGGAAAAGGCAAACTGGCGATGAGCGCTTTTTATAATGCGCATGCCCATTCGCCGATGACGCTGCTTCGCGGATACGGCGAAAACATGAACCTGCAAGACTGGCTGGAGCAGAAGATCTTTCCGTTTGAAGATAAGCTGAACGAGGGCGACATTTATTGGGGAACGCTTCTTGCGATGGCGGAATCCATGCGGTATGGCATCGTGTCTTCGACGGATATGTATTTTCTTTCGGATTCGATGGCAAAAGCAGTGCTTGATTCGGGCGTGAAGAACAATCTGTCGAGAGCCATCGTCAATTTTGGAACTGAAAACGTAAAAGCGCTTCCGAGTTATGATGAAATCGGACGTTTATATAAAAATTATCACAATGCAGGAAACGGCAAAGTGAAAATCGACATGAGTCTGCATGCGGAATACACGTCAAATCCTGAAACCGTACGCGTGATTTCGGAATACGCGAAAGAACTTGGCATCCATATGCACGTACACATCTCCGAAACGCAATTTGAGCATGAAGCGTGTAAGGCGCGGCACAGCAAGACGCCGGCTCAGTATTTTAATGACCTTGGCACCTTTGATGTAAAAACGACTGCTGCGCATTGTGTATGGCTTGAGGGTGAAGATTTCGATATCCTTGCGCAAAAAGGCGTAACGGTTGCGACTTGCCCCGTCAGCAACATGAAACTGGCGAGCGGGATCGCAAATATACCTTTGCTTCTTCAAAAAGGTGTCAATGTAGCGATTGGGACAGACGGCGTAAGCAGCAACAACAACCTGAACTTTATCGAAGAGATGAAATTTATGGCATGCGCCGCAAAAGTCAGAGACAATGATCCAACCGTTGTGATGCCGAAAGAAGCGCTGTATGCGGCCACGAAAGCGGGCGCGAAAAGTCAGGGCAGAGACGATTGCGGGGCGCTCAAAGTCGGTAACAAAGCGGATATCATCGTTTTGGACATTGACAAGCCGCACATGCATCCGGTACACGATATGCTGACAAATTTGGTATATTCGGCGTCGGGAAGCGATGTCGTGCTGACGATGGCGGATGGAAAAGTGCTTTACCAAAATGGTGAATACAAGACAATCGACATTGAAAAAACGATGTTTGAAACAGACAAGTCAACAAAGCGGATTTTGTCTGAATTATAATTACACAGTTACATCGGAGGAATGATGACGAAAAAATCCTTTATGCAGGGCGCCGTAATCTTGGGGTCGGCAGGTATTTTTATAAAGATTTTAGGCGCGGCTTTCAGGATCCCGCTTGCGAATATGATCGGGCCGGTTGGGATGAGCTATTATCAGAGCGCTTATCCCGTTTATGTGTTTTTCCTGACGCTTGCAACGGCAGGGATCCCGATTGCGATCTCCAAGATGGTATCC
>WQWG01000169.1 GCA_009785435.1 Clostridiales bacterium | reverse complement strand
GAGCGAACCAAACACGGATAAGCACGTAACGGTGCAGATGGCGATGATGATGGCGATCTGATACAGGATGGCGATCGTAGGCAACGTGCCGGCAAGCATTTGTCCCGTCATCATGCCGGGCAGCGAGACGATGCCCATGCCGATCATGGAGTTGAGCGTAGGCAAAAGAGCCGTCTCTAGCGCCCGATTGACAAAGGGCGTCAGGATTTTTTGCGGCGTTGCGCCGATGTTCAAAAGACTGTCGATACGAGCTTTTTGTGATTTTATGTTTTCATTAAATGTACGCAGGCCAAGATCTACGCCGGTCATGGCGTTGCCGATGATCATTGCGCTGATGGGGATGGTGAATTGCGGGTTAAATAGACTTACGCCGACCACGACCATGATGAAAAAGCAGACGATGCAAAGTCCCGTACCCGCAAGCGAAATGCCTACGGCAAATTGAAACCGCCTGTTGAGGCCTTTGTTGCGTGACAGCACGGTGTATATGGCAAAGCCGATCATGAGGAGCAGATAAGAGACTGTGAACATCGGGTGCGGGTTTTCAAAGATGTACGTCAGCACCAGTCCGGCAAGCGCAAGCTGTACCGTCATGCGGAAGCTGGCGACAAGCAAAAGCTTGGTCTGATTGACGTGACACTTCTTCATCACAAGAAGAACGACGATCAGCAATAGATAAATCAGTGCGAATTGCTTGATGTTCATTGCAATGATATCATTCATGCCGCTCACCTCTCATAAGTGTTATGGTATGGTCCGCATATGGTTGCACAAGCGCCCTGTTGTGCGAAACCGCAATCAACGTCATCTCGTTTTCAAGGCAAAAGGATTTGATATTGGCGATGACCGCGTTTGCGGTTGTGTCGTCAAGCGCACTGGTTGGCTCGTCCAATAAAAGAACTTTGGGACGCAGTGACAGACAAATCGCAATGAATACCCTCTGCCTTTCGCCACCCGACATGGTGGCGCATGGGGCATCAAGCGGAAAGGCGGCAGCACATAGGCTCAGATATGTTTGCATCTCTTCCACGCTGATGGGCGGTAAGTCGCGATAGCTGTAGTATTGCGCAAAATTTTCTTCGATGGTTCCATCAAAAAGATAGGCCGATTGCCCGCACAGAAGCACTTCGCGGCGCAGCATAACAGGGTTATAGTCTCCGATAGGCTTCCCGTCATACAAGATCTCTCCGCCATCAGGCGAAGCCACGCCGTTCAGGAGTTTCAGCAAAGTGCTTTTGCCAGAGCCGCTTTCGCCACAGATAAACGTGGCAAGCTTTTCCGGGATTTCGATGTCCGGATAGTGGATTATGTCTTTGAAACTGACATTTTTTAATGAAAACAGCGCCATCAATCAATTCCTCGTGTGCCTCTTGTCGGGGCGAGCGGAAGTGTAACGGTGACTTTTGTGCCTCTGCCCTCACGGCTGGACAATTCAATGTTTCCGTCGTGGTCTTCAACGATCTGTTTTGAAATGGAAAGGCCAAGGCCTGTTCCACCGACCGATCTGGAACGCGCCCGGTCGACCCTGAAAAATCGCTCAAAAACCCTCGACATTTCGCTTTCCGGTATGCCGATTCCGTTATCTGCAATGACGATATATGCGTTTTTGTCGCTTACATAGGCATCGATGTCGATTCTGCCACCGTCTCTCGTGTAATGGACGGCATTGCTTAAAAGATTGAGAACGACTTGCTCGATTCCATCTTTGTCCACGACGGCTCGAATCTCATCTTCGGCATTAAAAATACGGTTCAGATGCTGATTTTTTGCTTTCGCTGAAAGTTCGATGTTGGTGATGCAGCTTTTCAGAAGCGGAATCAAGTTGGTGTCTTTTTTGAACCATTTTTCTTGTTTATGGTCAAGCCTTGACAATTGAAGCAGCTCTTTTACAAGCCGGTTCATCCTGTCGGCCTCTGTGTTGATGATTGAAAGAAAGTCGACCGCTGTATCTGCGTCTGAAAGCGCTCCCTCGAGCAAGGTTTCCGTATAGCTTTTGATCGTTGTGAGTGGCGTTTTCAGTTCATGTGAAACGTTTGCGACGAAGTCCGTCTGCATGTCTTCCATCTTTTGCCGCTCCGTGATGTCCTGTAAAATCATGATGATTCCGATGTCAGCGCCTTTTTCGTCTTTAAAACGGTCATAACGTATGGCATATGTTGAACCTCCGGAAGTGAACGTTTCCGCCACGGGGCTTTCTGCGCATTTTGCCGACAGATTTTCTAAGATCAGGTCTTCTTTCAGATGCTTAATGATGTCATCGAAAAGTGTGTTTTCAATGTCCTCTTGTCGAATTTTTAAAAGATGCATGGCCGCTTGGTTGGCATGGATGATGCGGCCTGAAAGGTCTATGGCAATCAGCCCGTCAGCCATATAGCGCAGGATGGTTTCAAGCTTGCTTTTTTCACTGCCGATTTCCGAAATGTTGTTGTTCAGCTGTATGCGGAGTTCATTAAACATCCACGCAAGTCTTCCGATTTCATCATTTGATTTGCTGTTTATTTCTTGGCTAAAGTCACCGCGCGCCATGATTGCGGCTTTTTCGGTTACTTCCTGAATCGGAACGGTGATGGTTTTTGATATGAGGATCCCCATCAGGATCGTGACGAGCAGCGCCAAGGGGATGGCGTTTACAAAAATTCGATTGGATTGGTTGATCGTATTGTAGATCGCCGTCATGTCGGTGCGTATGTAGACGACGCCTGTAATGGTGTCTCTGTAAAAGACGGGAAATACAAGGCTCATAATGGGTATGGACGTATTTGGCCCTGATATT
>WQWG01000168.1 GCA_009785435.1 Clostridiales bacterium | reverse complement strand
ATAAATGCCATAATTGTTGGGGTTTTGGGGATTCCGGGCGCAGTGCTGTTGTTGATTATTGTGATTTAATAAGACTTCAATTATTTTTTGATAAAATTTCACAAAATAAGATGAAAAACATAAAAAAACATGATACAATAAAAACACAAAAAAACAACACAAAAAAACATGACGGACAGTTACAGCAATGAGAGGAATTTTAAATTTAAGAGGAGAAAATTCAAATGGCAAAAAACAAAATGAAAACAATGGATGGGAATACGGCTGCGGCATACGTTTCGTATGCGTTCACGGATGTAGCCGCCATTTATCCGATTACACCTTCTTCCAACATGGCGGAAGTTGTTGATGACATGGCCGCGCACGGAGAGAAAAACATCTTCGGACAGGAGGTCAGAGTGGTTGAAATGCAGTCAGAGGCTGGAGCAGCTGGAGCGGTTCACGGATCGCTTGCGGCAGGCGCACTGACGACTACGTTCACTGCATCGCAGGGACTTCTTCTTATGATCCCGAACATGTACAAAATCGCGGGCGAACTCCTTCCTGGCGTATTTCATGTTTCGGCAAGAACTCTTGCGGCACACGCACTATGTATCTTTGGAGACCATTCTGACGTTATGTCCACAAGACATACAGGATTTGCAATGCTTTGCTCAAACTCTGTACAAGAAGTCATGGACCTTGCCAGCGTAGCGCATTTGGCGTCAATCAAGAGCAGAGTTCCATTTTTGCACTTTTTTGACGGTTTTAGAACGTCGCACGAAGTTCAAAAGATAGAAGCCATTGACTATGCTGATTTCAAAAAGCTTGTCGATATGGAAGCCGTACAGAAGTTCCGTGACAACGCGCTTAATCCGGAGCATCCGGTTGTAAGAGGAACGGCACAAAATCCGGACATCTTCTTCCAAGCAAGAGAAGCAGCGCAAGCGTATTATGATGCACTTCCTGCAATCGTCGTCAACTACATGGATCAGATTTCAAAACTGACAGGCAGACCGTACAAGCCATTTGATTATGTTGGAGCGCCTGACGCGGAAAATATCATTATTGCAATGGGTTCAGTTTGCGAAACGATCGAAGAAACGCTGGACGTACTGTTGGCAAAAGGCGAAAAAGTAGGACTTCTGAAAGTAAGACTTTACAGACCATGGTCTACGGAGCACTTCAAAAAGGTTCTTCCGAAGTCAGTTAAAAAAATCGCTGTCATGGACAGAACGAAAGAGCCTGGAGCGCTTGGCGATCCATTGTTCATGGATATTAAAGCAATGTTTTACGGGGAAAAAGATGCTCCGCAAATCTATTGCGGAAGATACGGACTTGGCTCAAAAGATACGACTCCTGGTCAAATCGTTGCCGTTTACAACAACCTTAAACAAGCAACGCCAAAAGACCACTTTACAATCGGTATCATTGATGATGTGAAGCACACATCCCTTGAAACAGTAGCCATCACGACGGAGTCGAAAGACACTGTAAGATGTAAATTCTGGGGCTTTGGATCCGACGGTACAGTAGGCGCGAACAAGAGTGCCATCATGATCATCGGTGACAACACAGATTTGTATGCGCAAGGATACTTCTCCTATGACTCAAAAAAATCCGGCGGCGTTACGATCTCCCATCTTAGATTTGGAAAAACTCCGATCAAATCGACATACCTTATCAACGAAGCTGACTTCATCGCATGTCATAACCAGGCATACGTACACCAGTATGATTTGCTGAAAGGCCTCAAAAAAGGCGGTACATTTGTACTAAACTGCAACTGGGACGAAGCCGGTCTTGAAGCGAACCTACCCGGATATATGAAGCGCTTTATCGCTGAAAACGATATCAAATTCTACACGATCGATGCAACAGACGTTGCAGAAAAAATCGGTCTTGGCAATCGAATCAACATGATCATGCAAGCAGCGTTCTTCAACCTTGTGAACGTTATTCCTGTTGCGGATGCGGTTAAGTATCTAAAAGAATCCGTTGTGGATGAGTACGGCAAAAAAGGCGATGAAATCGTTAAGATGAATCAGAATGCCGTAGATGCAGGAATTTCAGGACTTGTTCAGATGAACGTTCCGGCTGCATGGAAAACCGTAAAAGACGATCCGAAAGACAAACGCGACATTCCTGAGTTCATCGAAGAAATTTTGATTCCGATGAACAGACAAGAGGGCAACTCGCTTCCGGTGAGCATGTTTACAAAAGAGGCTGACGGAACATGGCCGCTTGGAACATCTGCTTATGAGAAGAGAGGCGTTGCAATACACCTGCCTGAGTGGAAACCGGAAAACTGCATACAGTGTAACCAGTGTTCATTCGTATGTCCTCATGCAGCAATCAGACCGTTCCTTTTGAACAAAGAAGAAAAAGCAGCGGCTCCGGCAGACTTCAAAACAATCAAAGCTTCAGGCAAAGGGTTTGAAGACTATGAGTACAGAATCCAGATTTCGGCAATGGATTGCATGGGATGCGGAAACTGCCCTGACATCTGTCCATCAAAAGAAAAAGCGCTTGAAATGAAGTCATTTGCGGAACTTGAAAAAGAGAGATACAACTGGGATTATGCAGCAAAACTGCCGATCAGAGATACCTTGATGTCCAAAAACACAGTGAAAGGCAGCCAGTTTGCGAAGCCATACCTTGAGTTCTCAGGAGCTTGTACAGGATGTGGAGAAACACCATATGTCAAACTGATCACGCAGCTTTACGGAGACAGAATGATGATCGCAAACGCGACAGGTTGCACATCGATTTGGGGCGCATCAGCACCATCCGT
>WQWG01000167.1 GCA_009785435.1 Clostridiales bacterium | reverse complement strand
TCATTCCAAAAGTCTTGTTGTTCCGACTTTTCCGTCAATTCTTGTTGTTTTTGCTTAAGACTCGCCAGGTCAAAGAGAGTCACCGACTTCCATTAAATTTCCCTTTACGCCGGGAAGCTCGTATTTGATTTGATCAAGCTCTATCATTTTTCTGCCACCTCATTATTCTTTGTCCATACAACAATTCTTGTATTTTTTTCCGCTTCCGCACGGACATGTATCGTTTCTGCCGACCTTTTCGGCTGTTCTTCTGAATGTCTCCGGCTTTGGTGCGCGCGGCGGAACGATTGTAGGCCTCGGCATATCAGCTGCCATGCCGCCACCCTCTCCAAAGTCATCTTTTCTCTCTATGCCACCTGCGATGATGTGTTTTCTCTCCGTTGTCGTCTGCACCGTTACGTTATAGCAGAATTTAACGGTGTCCTCTTTGATGGACTGGATCATGAGTTCAAACATATCAAAGCCCTCGTTCGCGTAAGCCGCTGCCGGGTCTTGCTGTCCAATCGCCCTGAGGCCGATACCGCTCTTGAGCTGATCCATCGCGTCGATGTGATCCATCCATTTGTTGTCAACAACTCGGATCAGAACCATCCGCTCCAGCTCACGCATTTTCTCTTCGCCGATCTCGTTTTCCTTGTCGCAATACAGGCTTTCAAACTTTTCATGGATTTCGTCTTTCAAAGAATCTTCTGTCAGGTCAAGTACGTCCTGCTCACTGTATTCAAACTTTGGAAATGACGGGCATATTCTTTGCAACGATGTTTCCAGCGTCTTAAGATCCCACTCTTCCGCATATTTTGACGCGACCGTGATGGGGTTAATGCACTCGTCTTCAAGCTCCACAGCCATGCTTCGAATATGCTCTTTCAAATTCTCGCCGAACAAAACCTTGCGTCGTTCGTTGTAAATGACTTCACGCTGTTTGTTCATGACATTGTCATATTGCAAAACGTATTTTCGGATGGCAAAGTTTTTGCCCTCGACTTTTTTCTGTGCATTTTCGATGGATTTCGTAAGCATGCTTGCCTCGATGGCCTCTGTCTCTGATACGCCAAGCTTATCGACAAGCCCTTGCATTCTTTCACCGCCGAAAAGGCGCATCAATTCATCTTCAAGCGAAATGAAAAATTGCGTGTTTCCCGGGTCTCCCTGACGTCCGGAACGTCCTCTGAGCTGATTGTCTATCCTACGCGATTCATGTCTTTCCGTACCGATGATGCAAAGCCCACCGAGTTCTTTTACCTTTTGTTGTTCAGGCGCTCGCTCTGCTTTAAATTTATTCAAAAGTTCATTGAATGTTTCTCTAATTTTCAGTTGTGCAGGGTCTTCAGACGGAACGAAGCTTGTTGCGAACAAGATGTCTTCTTCGCTGTATCCGTTTTTCCGCATTTCCCTCTTTGCTTCAAATTCCGGGTTTCCTCCAAGGATGATATCGGTACCCCTACCGGCCATATTCGTTGCGATCGTAACCGCGCCAAGCCTCCCCGCTTCCGCGATGATCTCCGCTTCTTTTTCATGGTGTTTGGCATTCAACACGTTGTGCTTGACGCCTTTCTTTTTCAGCAGTTCACTGATGACTTCGGAACGTTCGATCGATACGGTACCAACGAGTATCGGCTGGCCTGTTTCGTGATATTCTTTGACTTTATCCGCGATCGCAAGGTACTTGCCTCTTTGTGTCCCATAAATGGAATCTTGCAGGTCTTCTCTGGCGATCGGCTTATTGGTCGGAATCATCAAGACGTCCATATTGTAAATGTCACGAAATTCTTGTTCTTCGGTCTTCGCCGTACCGGTCATGCCCGACAATTTTTGGTACATTCTAAAGTAGTTCTGAATTGTGATCGTCGCAAGCGTTTTTGATTCAGATCTGACGAGTACGCCCTCTTTCGCTTCGATCGCCTGATGCAGCCCATCGCTGTATCTTCTTCCGAACATCAAACGGCCTGTAAATTCGTCAACGATCACGATTTCGCCCTCTTCACTCACGACGTAATTGACATCGCGCTTCATGAGGTTTCTCGCTTTGAGCGCTTGCAGAATGTGATGGTTTGTTTCCATGTTCTCAGGGTCGGAAAAGTTTTCAATGTTAAAGAATTTTTCGCACTTCGTAACGCCGTCTTCTGTGATGGAAACGGTCTTGTCCTTTTCATCGATTGTAAAATCTTCTTCGCGTCTCATGCTTTTCGCGAACTTATCGGCAATGTTGTAAAGCTCTGTTGATTTTGAACCTTGCCCCGAGATGATCAGCGGTGTTCTCGCCTCGTCTATTAAAATAGAGTCAACCTCATCGATGATCGCGAAATTGAGGCCTCTCTGCATCAATTCATCTTGATACGTGACCATATTGTCACGCAGATAGTCAAAGCCGTATTCGTTATTCGTCCCATACGTGATGTCGGCATCGTATGCCTCTTTCCGATCTATGCCGTTTACCCCATGAATGACGCAACCGACGGAAAGTCCAAGGAATGTATAGAGTTTTCCCATCCATTCCATATCACGCTTGGCAAGGTAGTCATTGACGGTAACGACGTGGACGCCTTTTCCCTCAAGGGCGTTCAAATATGCCGCAAGCGTTGCCACAAGCGTTTTTCCCTCACCCGTTTTCATTTCGGCGATCCTGCCCTGATGAAGCGCGATCCCTCCGATGAGCTGCACTTTGAAGTGCTTCATGCCCAGGCTTCGCCATGCTGCTTCTCTACAAACCGCGAATGCTTCCGGGAGAATGTCATCGAGCGTCTCGCCATCTGCCAATCTCGCTTTAAATTCATCGGTTTT
>WQWG01000166.1 GCA_009785435.1 Clostridiales bacterium | reverse complement strand
CTTCGGAAACAAGCTGATCAGCCGCACGATTTTTCATTTGCTGAACTTTGAAGCCTACAGCAATTTCCAGGATGCGCTTATGGAAGCAGCGATCAGCAATGATTTTCAAATTATACTTTTGAGTGAAGATTTTAACCCGATTCTTTCGATAGAGACGAGACACCGCACGACCATTTCAGAAGCGATCCGACTTGGAAAGCAAAAGGACATTCAAAAGGCGGCCGTTTATACAATGATCGATGTGAACGGTGTCCTTACGTATTGGGGACCCATTCTAATCGGTGGTGAAAAGCACTATATGTTCATCGTAGACAATGAAGACTCATATTCCGCAAATGAGATCACGAAGCTTGCGGAAATCATTGAGCTTGCAATGGGCATGTGGAAATATTCTCCTGAACGCGATGCAAAGGCGGAGTTTATAAAAGCGCTCAGAAAAGGCAATAAAAGTCTGGCGCATAAGCTGAAAGACGAAGCGCAAATCAAGGGAGAAGACATCATAAGCATATTCTTTGCAAGAGGGCTTGAAAAAGAGTCTGTGTTGAAAGACATCGTCGATTTTCAGAAAAAAGAAAATTTGCATGTCATGAAAATCAATGAAGGCGATGAAACATATGGCATGATTTTAAGTGAAAAAAAGGGCGTAGAAGAGATCGATGCCCAGCAAAGGGTGAAATGCAACCACCTTTTCAACAAACTGAAAGAAGACAAAGCGGTCAGGATTTTTCATGTGACGGGGATAGACGGAATTGATGGGACGGTAGACGCATACAGGCTGATCAGCGAAACATGGTCATTTGTACAAAACGTATTTCCGTATAAACGTGTATTTACGAAGTACGACCTTTCACTCGTAAGCAATTGCATCAACATACAGATTCAGGACGGTTATGTAAAGAAAAACTTTAAAGAGCTTCTCAAACCGTTTAAAGAGACAGGGAGCAATAAAGGGAAACAGCTGCTTGAAACGTTGGAAACATTTGTGTTGGATGCGGGAATGAACAGCGCGAAAACATCCGAGTTTATGGGAATCCATACAAATACCGTGCAGTATCGGTTGAAGCGGATCAATGATATTCTTGGCGTTGAGATCACAGGAAACAGAGTTTTGCCGGGACTTACGATCGCGCTTGCGCTAAAGCGATTGGAAAGAGTAGTCAATTAATGACAGGTTATTTTCCCGCATCTTGGAACCTAAAGTCAAATTTTTCTTCCTCACGTACTTCTGTGTACGTTCCGGGAGCGAAATTTGCCTTTAGAACCACAACCTGCGAGAAAATTCCTCTGTCATCTGAATAGAGTTAGATAGGTAGCAATGATTTTGAAAAGCAGAACAAAGAAAACCGAAACAAGATTTATAAAAACGGCAGCAATGGCATTGATCGTCGTTGCATTTGTATTTTTGAGCCCTGCGCCAAGTTTTGCGGCGGATGAAAAACCGCAGCTGATCGCGCATGGAGGCGGTTTTATAGAAGGATTTTACACGACCAATTCCGTTGAAGCGGTGATGCAGTCGATCGCGCAAGGGTTTCAATTGATTGAGCTGGATATGTGCTATTCAAGTGACGGCAAGATCATTATGATTCATGATTGGGACAGGACGGTTCGGCATTATTTTGGAACCACCTTTACCGCAAGGCCGACGGAGCGTGAATTTGAACAATTGTTGGTCAATGGGCGGTTTCAAACCTTGACGTTCAATCGACTGGTAAAGATTCTGGACGAAGCAGAGGACATTCGGATCGTTACCGACGTGAAAGGCGACAACATCAAGGTGCTTACGATGATCGTTGAGCAATTCCCTGATCATATGCACCGAATGATACCGCAGATTTATTCCTATGAAGAGTATGATCTTGTAAGAGCGCTTGGATTTGACGATATCATATTGACGCTTTACTCGAAAGAGACGATCGATTATGATGAATTGATCCATTTTATTAACACCAGCAATCTTTTTGCGGTGGCCGTAGGAAGTACGCATGAATACATAATAGAAGGTTTAAAGTTTAAGCTCGCGAATGATGGGGTTGTCGTATATTATCATCCGGTTCGGGATTTTGAAACCGCGATAAGCGTCATGGAACAAGGTGTTCACGGTGTCTTTGCAAGCAGGATCATGCCCGCTGATTTTGAAGAACCCGCACGCTCTTACCATCTTCTTCACGACGGAGTGAAACTGCGTGATGCAACGCTTACGGAGAAAACATTTGGAGCGCTCAGGAATGTTTTGATTCGAAATGGTGCTGGAAAAACGGTTTCTTATTTGATCAACGGAGAACCTGTGACGGACGAGCTGATTGCGACTTTGGAAGAAGGAAGACATGAACTGACAGTGGTTCTGACGTTGGATGAAGAAGTGGTTGCGGAACTTGATTATTTGCTTTGGGCAGGTGTGTCCTATCTCAGAATTTTAGATAAAAGATATGAATTTCGAATGAATCAATTCAGACGACTTCCTGACATGCGTCAAACGTTGGAAGACGGCGAAGTCAGTGAGGAAATCAAAGGGATACTCCTGCGTTCCCTTGTGGTTAAGGCAGGTAGACACTACGGTTACAACAACGGAGAACTTCTGACATTTCATATCAATGAAGAGTTTTTACATACACAAAGATATACAAACGGTTTCGTGCTGTCTCCTTTCGCGGATTCTATGATGGCGATTGGCGCGGAAGCCATCCGCATGGATGAGGGCAGGTATGTATATGTTTATTATAACGGCACTCGAACGATGTTGCAGGCACATACGTCTTTTATCAGGCCGGATGCCGGAAGAAGCAGTCGCTTGCG
>WQWG01000165.1 GCA_009785435.1 Clostridiales bacterium | reverse complement strand
GGGCAAGGTATACCATGCGTGGATCAGTGTCTGGACAGAAGAAGAGGGCTGGATCGACGGCATCATCTACTTTGACGGCAAGGAGTGGAAACTTATGGATCCAACGTTTGCCGCGAGCGCAAGGTCAAGCGCCAATGTCATGGCATTCATCGGGGACGGAAAAAACTACGCCGTCCGATTCTTGTACTAATTGCACCTTTAGCGATTTGAACAGAGCCATTAATTAAAGGAGAACGTTATGAAAAGGAAAACACTCGATTCGTCTTATTTGTCTGCGTTTTGCCTGGAGGTTGCTCTTTTTTTACATGCCGGAATATCGATCAGCGATGGCCTGCATATGCTGAGAGACGACGATCATGACAGGAAATCCAAAGCGCTTTTGGATGGCCTCTTGAAAGCCGTAGAAGATGGACAGCTCTTTTCGCAGGCCATTGAAAAAGCGGGCGTTTTCCCCTATTATCTGTTGGAAATGGTCGTGCTTGCGGAAAAAACAGGAAAGCTTGAAAACACCATGCGCAGCCTTTCGGAATACTACGCGCGTCAAGACAGACTTGCTGCCAGCATTAAAAATGCCGTTTTTTATCCGGTGATTCTCGTTGCGGTGATGGTCATCGTGATTGGGGTGATCATTGTAAGGGTTCTCCCGATTTTCAGCAGCGTATTTAACCAACTGGGGGCGCAGATGTCCCCTTTCGCGATCAGCCTTATGCGGTTTGGACAAGCGCTTTCAGGAGCGTCTACCGTCATCTTGATCGTTCTTGGGCTATTGCTTGTTCTGCTTGTGCTGTGTTACGCGGTTCGTTCCGTGCGCGCATCGGTGTTGGGGTTCTTTCGAAACGCTTTTGGCGACAAGGGTTTGTTTAAAAGAATCGCATCGGCAAGGTTTGCTTTCGCAATGGCGATGGCCATAGAGAGCGGAATCAACGCCGATGATTCGATTATGATGGCGGCGCGGGTAACGAGCGATGGCAAACGATCCATGAAAAGTGCCGAGACGTGCAGACAGCTTCTTGCAGAGGGCGCGAAGCTTGGGGATGCGCTGATGCAGTCCGGAATCTTCATGTCAAAGCACAGCAGGCTTTTGTCTCTGGCAGAGCAAACGGGGACGCTTCCCGATGTCATGCACACGATCGCTGAAAAAAGCGAAGAGACGATTCGCGATGAAATTGATTCCCTGATTGCGAAAATCGAGCCGACGCTTGTGATTGCAACATCCGTTATTGTCGGAGTCATATTGTTGTCCGTCATGTTGCCGCTTGCAGGCATCATGTCCGCCATCGTATAGAGGGATTTCACAATGGATCAAAGCAAGTACAAACCATCATTTATAAAAAGGATTTTGCCTTACTTGATATTCGTTGCTGTTTTTGTGGCGGTGCTGCTTTTCGTCCTGACGGGGCTTCGGGAAGCACAGGCTGCTTCTTATGCGGAAGAGCTTCGCATCGCGGAAAAGAGCATTCGGCGGGCTGTCATCAGCAGCTATGCGTCAACGGGAAAATATCCCCCGACGTTTGAACATTTGGTCGAACATTACGGCATAAAAATTGACCAAGACAGATTTGTCGTTCACTATAACGTATTTGCCACCAACATCATGCCGGACATTGTCGTATTAAGAGCCGGGCGGTAGGAAAGGCAGGAGATAGGATTTATGCGAAAAGCCGGAAACAACCACACGATCGATGTCGTTTTTGTCCTGACACTTGCTTGTCTGTTTGCCGCTTCTATCTTGATGGTTCTCATGCTCGGTGCGAATATATATGGCAACATACAAGAAACCTCGGAGGCTCAGTTCAGCGAAAAAGTAAGCCTTTCGTATATTAAGACAAAAGTCCACAATAATGACATTGCGGGCGGAGTCAGGACAGGCGAGTTTGGAGGGGTTTCCGCCCTGTATCTGGACAGCGAGATCGATGGTGAAACATTCAGTACGATCATCTATTCCTACAACGGGTGGCTGAAAGAACTGTTTGCGAGCAAAGAGGATGCACTGGAGGAGGATTCGTGGCTGCTCCCTGAACTGGGCATGCCTTTGATTGAAATGAATCATGTTTTGCGTTTTCATTTCCTGAAACCGAATCTTTTGTCGGTTGAGTATACAGACGTTTGCGGGAGCGGTGGCCAGATGTTTATCAACCTGCGCTCGGAAAGCGACGGTGGTTTATGAGAGAGAGAAAAGCGCCGTCGGGCTCAGGGCTGTTTCTGATCGAACTCCTTTTCGGACTTCTGATTTTTGCTTTGACGGCGGCGGTCTGCTTGCAAATATTTGTGGGTTCACACCGGATTTCAAACGAAAGCAACAGACTGAACCACGCGGTTGTCATGGCGCAGAACGGCGCTGAATGTTTTAAGGCGTCCGGCGGCGATTTAAGGGACACCGCAATGCTCATAAAAGGGCATCTGTATTCGGATGATGTGGTTTTCAAGTATTTTGATTCCGAATGGAATTCTGTTTTCACGATCTCGTTTGATGAAGCGGGCAAGGCGACCAATGCGGCGTATGTGCTTGAAATCAGACGGCTTCCTGAACAGAACGGGCATATGGTCATCGCAGGCGAAGCAGTCGTGAGCGATGTGGCGGGACACGTGATTTTTTCGATTCCCGTAGCGGCTTTGAATCGGGAGGCATTATGAAACAAAACATACGCGGTGTAGGCATCGGAACGCCATCTCTTGTCATGATTTTGGCCGTATTGTGTTTGACCGTATTCGCGGTTCTGACGCTTTCAACAGCAAATGTCGAAAGCGCACTGGTGGAAAGACGCGCTGCGTTTGTGGCGGGATATTATGAGGC
>WQWG01000164.1 GCA_009785435.1 Clostridiales bacterium | reverse complement strand
GTTAAAAGACACAATGTGGGGTCCCAATGGCATACGGCAGGCCGAGGAATTGGCTTCACATTTCACGATCACAAAGGATATGCGAATCCTTGATTTGGGCTCAGGAATGGGCTTGTCGGCGTTGTACCTCGTGCAAGCATATGGTGCAGAGGTGTTTGCCACCGATTTATTTGCTGACCCGACCGAAAATTATGAGCGATTTCAATCGCTTGGCATTGCGGATAAAATCGTTCCGATGTTGCTTGACGCGACACAGCCATTGCCGTTTGCAAAGCATTATTTCGATGCGATTATTTCGGTAGGTGCATACAATATGTTTGGAGACAACGAGGAAATGTTGTCAAAGCTTGCTTCCTACGTGAAAACAGGCGGTTATATTGCAGTCGCATTTCCGGGGCTAAAGTATGATTTTGGCGACAATGTCCCGCCTGAAATGCAACCGTTTTGGGATGTTCCCGAAGTGGCAAGGTATGTCCGCGGCATTGAATGGTGGACGGACATATTTAGCAAGGCAGAGGGCATCGAGATTGTCAATATCAGCGAACAGGCTTGCCACGATATCGCTTGGCAAGAATATCTTGAAAGCCGTAATCCTGCTATTGAAGAAGAGAAATGGGATTTGGATATGATGGCGGCAGAAGGTGGAAAGTATTTTAATACAATTCAGTTGATTGCGAAAGTTCTCTGAACATAAGCATTCGTAGATCGTTAGACAGAACAAAACGGACACTTCATTTTTTGAAGTGTCCGCTTTAAAAATCGTTACTTTAAATTTTCAGGGTTTAAAGATTCAAGTTCCGGAACAACAAAGAGTCCGTCTTTGCGGATCAGAACATCATCAAACCAGATTTCTCCGCCGCCGTAGTCCGGCCTTTGGATCATAACGAGATCCCAATGTACGGAAGATTTGTTTCCGTTGAACGTTTCTTCGTAAGCGGCACCCGGTGTGAGGTGGAAACTTCCGGCGATTTTTTCATCGAACAACGTATCTTTCATCGGATGCAGGATATATGGATTGACGCCAATCGCAAATTCTCCGAAATATCGGGCACCGTCATCCGTATCGAGCAATTCGTTGATTCTTTTGTCATTGTTGGATGTGGCTTTGACGATTTTTCCGTTTTTCACTTCAAACACAACGTTTTCAAATGTGAAACCTTGCTCCACCGAGGGTGTGTTGTATGAAATCGTGCCGTTCATCGACTTTTTCACCGGCGCTGTATAGACTTCTCCGTCCGGGATATTTCTTTCACCGGCGCATTTGACCGTGGAAATGCCTTTGATGGAAAACGTGAGGTCTGTCCCGGGACCTGTGATCCTCACTTTATCGGTTTTATTCATTAGCTCAATCAGCGGATCCATGGCCTTGGCCATCTTCTTATAATCGAGCGTACAGACATCAAAATAGAAGTCTTCAAACGCTTGGATGCTGGTATTCGCCAGTTGCGCCATCGAATCGTTGGGATACCTCAACACAACCCAGTTTGTTTTATTGACGCGATAATCCTGAACGGGACGCAGCGTTTTGCTGTAAAGGTTCAGTTTCTCGGCAGGAACGTCGGCCATTTCGGATATGTTATTGCCTGCCCGAACAGCAATAAATGCTTGCATGCCTTTCATCTGTTTGAGCTGGTAGTCTTTCATAAACTCAAGTTGGCTTTCTTCGCATTTCATGGCAATTTCCCTGCCGATGGAGGAGTCCCGCGCTTCATAATATGGAAAGCCACCGCAGGCATACACGTCTCTGATCAGCTGCCTGATCAACGGCTTGCAGGAATCGCCCTCATAACTGATAAGCACTTTGTCTCCCTTTTGAATTTTGCATGAATGATGTATGAGAACATCGGATAATTTTTTGATTCTTTCGTCCATAGTGACCTCCTCGCATTGTTTGGCTGGTTATTTTTCCGCATAGCATTGTTGTTGCTCATTCATTTGTCAGTTACGTACTTTAGGGTACGTGCCTTCCTCATTCATTCGCACGCCTTGCTCTGCGAAAAAATTCCTGTGCCAAAGCAATTTTATTTATTATACCCTAACGCTTGGAAAAATAAAAGCGGTTGCATAAAAAAGCGGGAATCGATAAAATGAACGTATAGCAAAGGAGCGGCGATGAAACATATTTTTATAGTCAACCCGATGTCGGGGCAAGGTGATGAATCCAAAAAGCTGATTGACGAACTGGGCAAAAGAAAATTGGATTGTTATGTAACAAAAGAACCCGGTGACGGCGCAAACCATATCAGACAAACGTGTAAAAGAAATCTGTCAGAACCCATCCGGTTTTATTCATGTGGTGGAGACGGCACGTTCAACGAAGTCGTCAATGGCGCTTTTGGTTTTACAAACGCCGAAGTGGCTGTAATGCCTACGGGAAGCGGCAATGATTTCATCAAAAACTTTGCGGTTCCGCTTGGACATTTCAAAGACATAGACAAACAGCTTTCGGGAAGCGCCGTCACGATCGATTTGATCCGATATCAGGATACGGCGGAGGGTTCAGAAGCAAAATACGCAGCCAATATGTTTAACATCGGGTTTGATTGCAATGTCGTCGTTAAAATGGCGGCGGTAAAGAAATATCCGTTTGTAAGGGGTTCTCTCGCATATCTGTTGTCCATACTGCTCACGCTGATTAAGAAAGACGGAGCGGACTTGATCATCGATTTCGAAGACGGGACAAGCCATAGAGGCTACGTGTTTTTAACAGCGATCGGAAACGGGGCGTTTTGCGGAGGCGGGCTGAAAGGCATGCCGCGGGCAAACTTGAAAGACGGGCTGATGGACATCTGCATCGTTCAAAACGTGTCGCGCCGTATGGTG
>WQWG01000163.1 GCA_009785435.1 Clostridiales bacterium | reverse complement strand
TCGAAGTAATCCAGCATTTTTTCAACATTCGCGCTGCATAAGACGCGATAGCTTCCATCCGGCTGCTGCACAAATTCCTGCATGGTCTCTTCTTCATCGTATTCGTCATAGATTTCACCGACGAGCTGTTCGATGACGTCTTCCATCGTAACGATGCCCTCTGTTCCTCCGTACTCGTCAACAATGACCACAATGTGCGTCTTTTTTTGCTGCATTTTTTTAAGGAGTGCCGGCATTTTCACGGATCCGGCCATAAATACGACCGGCTTGACAAATTCCGAAATTTCCTTGTCTGAATTGATAACGAAATTGCTGAAGTCCTTTTGGTTGAGTACCCCAAGGATTTTATCCATCGTTTCATCGTAGACCGGCAATCTGGAAAAGCCTGTTTTGATAAAAACTTCTGATACTTCATCTTTTGGCGTTCCAATTTCGATCGCTTCCACGTCGACCCTCGGAATCAGGACATCCCAAGCTTCAATCTCTTTGAACCCGATCGCGTTTTGGATCAGTTCCCCTTGTTCCGTATTGATGCCGCCCTCGGTTTTGGCTTCTTCAACAATTGTGATCAGCTCTTCTTCCGTAATGCTCTTTTCTGAATCGATCGTAAATATTTTGGTGAGGAATTTTTTCCATCCGGAAAAGATAAAGTTGAGCGGCGTACAAAGAACGATCAATATCTTGATGATCGGCGCTGAAAAAAGGCAAAACTGCTCAGGCATCTCCTTTGCAATGCTTTTCGGAGATATTTCAGCAAATAACAAAACCACGACCGTTAAGACAATCGCGGAAAGAGGCGCGCCGATCCTGCTGCCAAACAAAGCGACAAAGACAAGCGTGGTCATTGCGGCTGCGACGATGTTGACAATCGTATTTCCAATTAAAATCGTGGAAATCAATTTGTCATAGTCTTCCGACAGGTTCAAAACCAACTTGGCTTTTTTGTTCCCCTCCGCCAGCATGTTTTTCATCCTGATGCGGTTAAACGATGTGAACGCCGTTTCCGTTATTGAAAAATAGGCTGACATCGCGACCATTACGACAATCGCGAGAATCGCCGGTATATGACTTTCCATATCTAAAAAATACTTTCCTCCAAATTACTAATTACTAAGTGACAAAAGCTTCATAAATTGCTCTGATCGAAGCCTCGAAATCTTTGTTTTCAATTCCTACGATGATGTTCATTTCGCTTGACCCTTGGTCGATCATGCGGACGTTTACGTCTGCTCCAGCCAATGCGGTAAATAGTTTGGCTGAAACGCCTCGTCTGCTTGCCATGCCACAGCCGACTGTCGCGATCAGCGACATGTTTTCATGAACATCGATCGAGTCCGGCTTTAAATTGTTTGTCAGGTCTTGGACAAGTTCCGTTAATCTGCCGTTTACGCTCTCGCTTGATATGACGACTGAAACCGTATCGATTCCACTGGGCAAATGGTGTACCATAATTCCGTAATCATCAAGTATGCCCAAAACCCTCCTCAAAATACCACGTTCTGAGTTCATGTTGTTTTTGTAAATGCAAATGACCGTAAAGCCCTTGCTGCCTGCGATGCCTGTGATGATTTGGTTTTCATGAATGATTTCTTTCGCGGTGATCATCGTTCCCGGATCTTCCGGCTGATTTGTATTTCTGATGTTGATCGGAATGTTCGCAACTCTTGCCGGATAAATCGCATCTTCATGAAGCACGGAAGCGCCCATGTACGATAATTCTCTAAGCTCTTTATAGGAAAGGCTTTCAATTGGTTTGGGGTTGTTGACGATTCTCGGGTCTGCCATTAAAAAGCCTGAAACGTCTGTCCAATTTTCATAAACATTCGCGTTTGCTGCACGGGAAACGATTGCGCCCGTTATGTCGGAACCGCCGCGGGAAAATGTTTTGATCGTCCCGTCGGGAGATGAGCCGTAAAAACCCGGAAGCACTGCTCTTTCATGTTTTTTGAGCTCTTCCCCAAGCTTTTTGTTTGTTTCGTCTTCTAAAAATCTGCCTTTCGCATCAAATACAATCAGGCCTGCCGTATCGATAAAGGTATAGCCTAAAAATTCAGCGATGATGAGTGCGCTCAGGTATTCTCCCCTGCTTGCGATGTAATCCGCCGATGCGCCGTTTTCAAGGTTTTGTTTCATCACTTCAAATTCTTTTTGCAAGTCGACTTTTAGTCCGAGATTTATTTTAATCGCCATGAAGCGGTCACAGATGACCTGAAAAACCTGCTCGTACGGCAAATTGTGATCGATATGCGTTTTGCAAAGATAGAGCAGATCGGTGATCTTGTTGTCTCCGTCATATCTTTTTCCCGGAGCGGATACGACGACGTATTTTCTCTCTTTGTCCGCCTCGATGATTTGTTTCGTTTTTGTCATCTGGATTCCGTCTGCTACGGAAGAACCTCCGAATTTGGCTACTTTAAGCCCCATGTACATGTCCTCCATTTTTATATTTGACTTTCAAGGTTATTATATCAGAAAAGCTGAATTTTGCAATAAAAAAACAACTTTTTGAAATTCAATCAATACCCCCGACAAGTGCCAGGGGGTGGCAAGTGCCGGGGGTATTGTTGTGTTTCATTTGCCGTTACGCCAACTGCGTAAGGCAACACGACCACGCTCTATCATCTTGGCAACACAATGCTTGTCCATACTTCACGGCCGTCGGCGTCAAACATAAATTCATGTTCAATCGCAGCCTCCATGATCTGATAATATGCCCAATGTGCATGGGTCAGGTCGATAAATACAGTCATTCCTTGCAAATGCTCGTCAATCGTTATCGGATTCGGAATCCTGTCCAAAACTCGGTTGATCAAAGTCACGGTTTCCGCTCTGGTCACTTGGTTATT
>WQWG01000162.1 GCA_009785435.1 Clostridiales bacterium | reverse complement strand
TTCAATGTCGGCCGGCTTCACAACTGTTTTCTTCCAGTTGTTCACATTTTCTTCTACGGCTTTGATATAATCCGCATCATAAATTTTTTTCTTTTTTTCTGCCGCCTTCTCACGAAGGATTTCCGCAGTCGTTTTTTTACTCATTTTTCACATACACCTTCCCTTTTTTATTACTCAAAATGAACACTTTCATGCCGCTTCTCAGTCTGATTCGTTCAAATCTTCGTGTCCTAAAGTTGTTAATCTTATTACAACATACTACATGCTTTATTTTCGGTGCATCAATGTGATATAATAAAAATATATTGACTCACAATTGATCGATACCGAAACCGTGCGTCTTACATGAACCACATGTGTAGGAAGGAGAAATACGTATGAGCAAGATGACCAAGGATGCAAATCCGCAAAACATGGTGACGATGGAAATCTTCGATATCTTAAAAGAATACAGCAATATTGAAAATGCGGTTTCTCAAACGGAGATTCGGAGCAAGTTGCGAAAAAAGCATAATCGGGAGATCAGCCGAAATGCGCTCGCGCGTAATTTGTATGCCATCAAGGATTTTCTTGACATGAATGACTTCGGATACAAACTTGAAAACGTCGAGTACAAACGTGTAAACAAGGAAGAAGAAGTGACGGTTCCGGTCGTTTGGTATCTGAATAAAGATATTGGAGATGCAGAACTTGGGGTGCTTGTTAACTGGTTGGAATTTTCAAAAGATATCTCTCATAACGAACGGAATGAACTCGTAGAGAAACTGAAAAAGTTGACGGGCAGCTCCCTTAAACGCTCCTTGCCCGGAAGAAAATCAAAGAGCAATCAAATATTTTTGAGCTTTGAGATTTTATCGGAAGCCATCAATGAAAAGAAAAAAGTCGTTTTTAATTTGGTTGAACACGTAACGAATAAAAAGGAGCCGCAAATCGTTCATGAAAACGGCGTGAATAGAGAATACACGGTAAGTCCTTATAAAATCGTTGTTTCCAACGGACGTCACTATCTTGTCGGTGCTTTTGATAGCGGAAATAAAATTTATAACTTCCGCCTTGACTATATCCGCAACATCCAAATTTTAGACGGAAAAGACGGCAGAAAACATGAGCGGGTACGTCATATCAGAGATGTTTCCGGTCATGAAAGGTTTGATTTGGAAAAGCACATGGCGGAGCAAATTTACATGTTTTCAGGCACATGCGAGACGGTGACATTTCGAGTCGACAGACCTGCGCCGGGTGCAGTTGGAAATATGATCAGTCAAATCAGAGACTGGTTCGGTGAAAGAGCGATTTTCACAGAGGAAGATGATAAAACGATCACTGTAGCAGTGACTGTAAACACAAAGGCGATGCTTTACTGGGCGCTGCAATTCGGAAAGTATGTGGAGATTTTGACACCGGTAAGCCTACGCAATGAGGTAAGAAAAGCAATCAATAATATGATGGATAAGTATAATGCTTGATGATATATTGAAGATTTTGCCGAACTATGGTATAGTTGAGCGGTAAAATGTATGGTTAACGGAGGAATACTATGCCTGATTTAAATCAGTTACGTAGCATCGTAGCGCAACAAAAGAAACTGGTTGCGGAGCTTGAACAAGAAGCGACTGTCCTCATGAATGCCGATTTAACAAAAGAAAATGAGGCATTAAAAAAAGAGCTTCAAGAGTCAAAGCGGTCTCTTGCGGAACAAAGCCAAAAATTAAAAACGACACGTGAGCAAAATGCTTCGTTGAAAAATGCTCTGTTTGAGCAAGTTTATAGTGAAAAAACGCGTATATTGGATAGAGCCTCGACAAAGAATGACATCTATTTTAAGGCTGAAGTCAGAGGTGAACTCAACCGCTTGTCACAGCTTGACAGGCGATTGCAAGACAAAGCAAAGCAGCTGAAAGAACAGTTGAAAAAATATGATTCAGATCAATTTTCGGAGCTTTTTGGCAAGCTTGATGAGCTGACAGCACAGGCAAATGCCGCATTGATTCAGGCAAAAGTCGAGGCGGAAACATCGTCAGGTGCATACACGGCGTCCAGCAAAGAGCAGTTTGAAGCACTGAAAAGTGAACAAATTACAGATGAAGTCGTTGAAGCGGTTGGCAAGAAAAACAATCTGGAAGCTTTTGTCGGCGGCAATTTAATCAATAAAGCCGGTATCGTCTTCCTTATTTTAGGCATCATTACCGTCTCGCAGCTTACATTCATGTATTTGCCTGAAACGTTCAGAGCGATCATCATGTTTGCGATCAGCGGTGTGTTTTTGATTGGCGGAGAATTTTTGAACCGGAAAAAGGCCAATATTTTTTCTCTGGGCATCACAAGCATTGGTGTGGCGGGGCTTTACATATCGCTTTCCGTCAGCTATTTTGTTTTTGAAATCGTTGCGATGATTCCTGCGCTTCTGCTTTGTATTTTAATAACTGTCGGCGCTTTTGTGCTTTCGCGGCGCTACAATTCGCAGACGATCGCATCGTTTGCGCTCGTTGGCGGCTATATACCGCTCATTTCCATATCGGATAATCTCGTTCTCATTTATAGTGCGATGGTATACTTCATCGTGCTGAACTTGCTTGCGCTTTCAATGTCATTTTATAAGAACTGGAAGATCAGCATGTTTGTCGGGTTCATTTTAAATGTATTCGGTACGCTTTATATCGTAATGAGCCTGTCAAATCTATCCCTCCGTTTTGGGTGGAGCAACGCATCACCGGAAATGTTTATCGCGATTGCGTACATATTGCTTGCTTTTGCAGTGTATACGTGTATACCGATCATAAGCAATCATCGGACGAAGATTCCTTTTAGAAGGTCTGATGTCGTCATACTGAGCTTGAATACGGTGTTGTCGGCGTTGATTCTGTATGG
>WQWG01000161.1 GCA_009785435.1 Clostridiales bacterium | reverse complement strand
GAGTCAGGATGGGGCGATTATAAAGTAATCGATCTATACGTTGATAAAGAGGAGCTGGTGAAAAGGCTTGCAGGCAGGCATCTTTGCAAATCATGCGGTGCGATCTACAATGTACCGGGTCTGCCGCCTAAAAAAGACGGCATATGTGACACATGCAACGGTGAACTTTATAAGCGGCCTGACGATAATGCGGAGACAGTCCTAAACAGGACTGAAGTATACAACAGAGAGACGAAGCCTCTCACGGATCATTACGATAAAATGGGGAATATCATTCACATTGATGGGATGATTGGGCTTGACAATGTATTTGCTAAAATCGTAAAAGCAGTAGAGGGATAAAATGATCATTATCAAGTCCGACCAGGAAATTGACCTCATGCGTGAATCCGGAAAAGTGACGGGAATGATTTTGAGAGAGCTTTATCACTTGATAAAGCCGGGGATCTCGACCATGGACATCAATGCGTTTGTGGAAGAAATCATTCTCAAAAACAAGATGATCCCGTCGTTTAAAGGGTACAACGGTTATCCTGCGGCGTCTTGTGTATCTGTAAACGATGAAGTAATTCACGGGATACCAAGCGCAAAGCGGCTGCTGGCAGACGGAGATATTGTAAGCGTGGATGTAGGCTGCACATACAAGGGATACATCAGCGACGCGGCAAGGACATATGCGGTAGGCAAAATAAGCGAAGAAGCGGAAAGGCTGATTCAGATTGCTGAAGAAAGTTTTTTCGCAGGCCTGAAATTTTGTAAAGTAGGCTACCGACTGGGTGATGTTTCAAATGCGATCGGGCAACATGTCGAACAGGCAGGATTTTCTGTCGTTAGAGATTTTGTCGGGCACGGTATCGGAAAATCAATGCATGAAGAGCCTCAAATCCCGAACCACGGGCAACCGGGGAGAGGGCCAAGGCTTGCCAAAGGAATGGTATTTGCGATCGAGCCCATGATCAATCAAGGCAGTTTTGATGTTGACATGAAAGAAGACAACTGGACTGCTGTGACGACAGACGGAAAATTGTCTGCGCATTATGAAAATACAATTGTTATCACGGATGGTGAGCCGGAGTTGCTTACCTTGTAGAGGAGTATGATAATATGGCGAAAAAGGACAGCATTGAAGTATTTGGCACTGTAGTAGATGCCCAGCCAAACGCAATGTTTGTGGTAAAGCTTGAAAACGGATATGAAGTGCTTGCACATATTTCCGGAAAGATTAGGATGCATTTCATCAGAATCCTTCCCGGCGATCGAGTAAAAGTCGAGCTTTCGCCTTATGACCTGACGCGTGGCAGGATTACATGGAGAGATAAATAGAACCATTAAGGAGGAGCGGAAAAATGAAAGTAAGAGCTGCTGTTAAACAAATTTGCGAGAAATGCAAAGTCATCAAACGTCATGGAAGAGTCATGATTATTTGCGAAAATCCAAAACATAAACAGAGGCAAGGTTAATTAAAAAATGCCGAGGGGAGCGGCTGTGCTTTCTTGCCGTGAGGCAACGGGGATGCCCTTAGCGCACTTTTAAATATTAATTTTTATTTAAGGAGGAAAAAATATGGCTCGTATAGCCGGTGTCGACTTACCAAGAGACAAAAGGGTTGAGATAGGACTCACCTATATTTATGGAGTAGGCAGACATACTTCGCTTGCTATTTTAGAAAAAGCCGGAATCAACCCGGATACAAGGGTAAAAGATTTATCAGAGGAAGAAGCCGGTTCCATCAGAAAGATCCTGGAACAGGATTACGTTGTAGAGGGAGATCTTCGACGAGAGGTTTCGCTCAACATCAAACGACTGATGGAAATTGGATGTTATAGAGGAATCAGGCATAGAAGAGGACTTCCTGTGCGAGGACAGAAAACGAAGACAAATGCAAGAACGCGTAAGGGTCCTAAAAAGACTGTAGGAAGAAAGAAGAAAAAATAAGGAGGTAGTAAAAGATGGCTAAAGCTGTGAAAAAAACAGTCAGAAAAAAAAGAAGAGAACGCAAGAACATTGAAAAAGGCCAGGCACATATCCAATCTACCTTTAACAATACGCTTGTGACGCTTACAGACCTTTCAGGAAATGCCCTGTCATGGTCCAGCGCGGGTGCGCTTGGATTTAAAGGTTCAAGGAAGTCGACTCCTTTTGCTGCGCAGATGGCAGCGGAGGAAGCTTCAAAAGCGGCCATAGAACATGGCTTAAAGACCGTTGAAGTATATGTAAAAGGTCCCGGTTCAGGAAGAGAAGCTGCAATCAGAGCGCTTCAATCGGCTGGACTTGAGATTGTTTTGATTAAAGATATTACGCCGATCCCACATAATGGGTGCAGGCCGCCGAAGAGAAGAAGAGTGTAAGAAAGGGGGAGCTTTAACATGGCAAGATATACAGGCGCTTCATGCAGACTATGCAGAAGAGAGGGCCAAAAGCTGTTCTTAAAAGGTGAAAGATGCTATAGCGCAAAATGCGCGATAGAAAAGAGAAACTATCCTCCCGGGCAACACGGCCAGAGCAGGAAAAAAATCTCTGAACACGGACGTCAGCTAAGAGAAAAGCAAAAGGCGAAAAGATTTTACGGATTACTGGAAACACAGTTTCGAAATTTATTTGACAAAGCCGCAAAGAAAAAAGGCATCACAGGTGAAAACCTCCTGATCATGCTGGAGACCAGAATGGATAATGTTGTATTCCGACTGGGATTTGCTTCATCAAGAAAAGAAGCGCGTCAGCTTGTGACACATGGGCATTTTACAGTGAACGGAAAGAAATTGAATATACCGTCCGCTATGATATCGCCGGGAGATGTGATCAAAGTAAAAGAAAAAAGCACAAGCTCTCCTAAATTCAAGGAGATTAAAGAGATGTCGATTAGCGTGCCTTCATGGATGACAGT
>WQWG01000160.1 GCA_009785435.1 Clostridiales bacterium | reverse complement strand
GCTGAAACCGAGGAAGAAATCAACTTGCGGATGAGCAAGGCAATGGCGGAAATCTCTTTTATCAACGAATACAATTACTATATCGTAAACGCCGATCTGACTGAATCAGTAGGCAAAATGAATGCGATTGTGACGGCAGAACGTTCAAGAGTCTCACAGACTGTACATCATATCATCAAAGAATACAGGGAGGAAATATAAATGTTATATCCATCGATCAATGAAATCAGAAAGAAAGCCGACAGCAGATATACGCTTGTCATACTTGCGGCCAAGAGAGCCAGAGATATTATTGAGGGAAAACCAACGCTGATCGAAGAAGACACAGAAAGGCCCGTATCGATTGCGGCGCACGAGATTATAGAAGACTTGATTACGTACAGAAGAGAAGCATAGAGGGGTGATTGATGGCGAGCGGCACAGCCGAATTCGCTTGGATGAAGCCCAAATTCGAATCGAATAAAAAAACCACGAAAATACAAAATAAGTCGTGGTTTTTTGTTGCTTAATCAGGTATAATTTATGCAAAATATAGTACTATATGGAAATGGCGGGATGTGAAAAAGTGAAAAGCATATATGACAGAACAGAAAAATTAATAGGCAGAGAAAAACTGGATAAGCTAAAGAGCAGCAAAGTGATCGTTTTTGGCTTGGGCGGAGTAGGAGGGTATGTTGTAGAAGCTTTTGCCAGAACGGGCGTCGGGCATATCAGCATTGTTGATTATGATCAGGTGGATGTTACCAACATGAACAGGCAGATCATAGCGCTGAAAAGTACACTGGGAGAATGCAAAGCAGATGCGTTCAGGAGCAGAATCGCAGACATTAATGAAGACATTCAAGTATGCACGTTTACAGAAAAATTGACAAGCGAGAATATAGAAGATTTTGCTTTGGCCGAGTACGATTACATCATCGATGCAATTGACGATACGTTGGCGAAGATCGTATTGATCGAAAAAGCAAAAGCTTTGAACATTCCCATTATATCGTCGATGGGTACAGGTAATAAAATCAATGCATCAAAATTCAAAATCAGTGACATAAGCAAAACCCATACATGCCCGCTTGCAAAGAAAATAAGAAAAGAACTTGGATTAAGGGGAATCAAACAAGTAAAAGTCTTGTTTTCGGAGGAACTGCCTGAACAGTTTGGGGATCATTCCGGCCCGCCGGCAAGCATCGCCTTTGTTCCTGCGGTTGCAGGGCTTCTAATCGCCGGTGAAGCGATTCGGGATTTGCTTTCAGAATGAATGTAGAAGAGGGGGATGCTGAACAGTTATGAATCTTGTTGTCTATAGACGTGGGGGCGTAGTGTAGTATTGATTAAAAAGGGGAAAAGGGTGAAGGAGAAATGGAAAGTGAAAAATACATACCAATCATAAACAAAGAAGAAATCTGTAAAGTATATATTGAAGACATTTTACTGATTGAGCAAGATCTCAGAAAGACGATGATCTATACGGAAGAAAATAAGCTTTGGCGCTATGGCAAAATCGATGAACTCTTGAGATTTCTTGACGACAGATTCTTTCGATGTCATCAAAGCTGTATTATTAATATGGACAAGGTGATCAAAATGAAAGAACAAACCATTTTTTTTAAAAACGGTTTTAAAATTGTCATGGGCAAAGAAAAATTTAAATCCGCAAAACAAAAGTTTGCCCATTATATGATCAATGGGTTGCTCAGCTAAGTGAAATGGTAATTTGGCAAAAAAACCACTTGCAACAACACGTAGCATATAGTATACTATTCAATGGTTTCGACTGTGTTTCGGAACCGAGAATTCACACACCGTATGTGATGAAAAGGGTGCCTTTCAAGGTTTTCGCAAGAAACAGCAAAGGTTTTTTCATAGAAAATGCGGTGGAGGCAAAAACCAATTGTAGGAGGAAAAAAATATGGCAGTTATTTCAATGAAACAATTACTTGAGGCAGGTGTGCATTTTGGACACCAGACAAGAAGATGGAACCCCAAGATGGCGCCCTATATCTTCACGGAAAGAAATGGGATTTACATCATAGACCTTCAAAAGACGGTTAAGAAGATCGACGAAGCGTATGACTTTATGAAGAAAGTTGCCGATACAGGAAAACCAATCCTTTTCGTAGGAACGAAGAAACAGGCGAAAGCAGCGATTGTGGATGAAGCCAGAAGATGCGGCATGTTCTACGTAAACGAGAGATGGCTTGGCGGCATGCTGACAAACTATAAGACGATATCAGGCAGAATCAAAAGGCTTTATGAGATTCGTGAGATGGAGGTCAACGGCACATTTGAAAAACTTTCGAAAAAAGAAGTTATCAAACTAAGGCTTGAACTTGACCGACTTGAAAAATTCCTTGGCGGTATCAAAGAAATGAAAGGGATTCCGGGCGCGCTTTTCGTGGTCGATCCTAAGAAAGAAAGAATTGCTGTAAAAGAAGCAAGAATATTGGGCATTCCGATTATCGGAATTGTAGATACAAACTGTGATCCTGACGATGTGGATTATGTTATTCCTGCCAATGACGATGCAATCAGGGCAGTCAAATTGATTGCCGGCAGAATGGCAGATGCGATCATTGAAGCAAACCAAGGCGAAAGCTTTTATGACGAAGAACCTACTGCTGTGGAAGTTGAGGTTTTGGAAGTTGTAACAGAAGCCGGAGACGTGGAAGTTGAAGAAATCGTTGTGGAAACAAACGAAGCATAGAAGGAGGGAATTTGAATGGCTATTAGCGCACAACAAGTAAAAGACCTGCGCGAAATGACAGGCGCAGGGATGATGGATTGTAAAACCGTACTCATTGAAGCAGACGGGGATATGAATAAAGCGGTAGAACTTTTAAGAGAGAAAGGCCTTGCGAAAGCAGCGAAAAAAGCGGGCAGAATTGCGGC
>WQWG01000159.1 GCA_009785435.1 Clostridiales bacterium | reverse complement strand
GCAGGGTCAAATCCCCATCCTGTCGGACATGGTGCCGTAATATGGATCAGCTTACAGCCCTTAATGCCTTTCGCTTTTTCCACTTTCTCCATAAAATCTTTCGGATATGAAGTTGACGCTGTCGCAACGTATGGGATTCTGTGAGCCACCATGATCTCAAACAGGTTTTTCTTGACTTTGGTACGCTCTCCTTGAGAACACACGCCTGTCGGCGTCGTTGTCGTCCAGGATTTAAAGGGCGTCACTCCGCTCCTTTGATTTCCTGTATTCATATATGCTTCATTGTCATAACAAATGTAGATCATGTTGTCGTTTCGCTCGGCAGCCCCTGAAAGAGCCTGAAGCCCAATATCGACTGTCCCGCCGTCTCCGGCAAGCGCGAGCATCGTGATGTCTTCATCCCATCCCAAGGCTTCAGCAGCTACAGACATTCCTGAAACCGTTGCCGCCGTCGCGGGAAAGGCACTTAACATATTGTTTACAAAGATAGCCGATTGAGGAAATACGGAAGTCGTCGCGCCAAAGCAGCTTGCTGTACTTCCCAGTATCGTTTTTTCTCCCAACACTTTAAGAGCCAACCTCGATACGATCGTCGCCGCACATCCCTGACAGGTTTTCGCGCCGTAAAACAATTCTTTATCAGGTAGAGTTTTAAAATTAATTGCCATATTCCCACCTCAATCCTGCGAATTTTACTTCCGCGGTCTCTTTGCCGTTGGCGATTTCTTTTAATTCTTCAAAGAATCCATTGATCATGTTTTTATGGATATCTCTGCCGCCAATGCCGGCGATATAATTGACATACTTTGTGGAGGAGCAGAGCATCGCGGCTTTGATCTCTGTAAACAATGTTCCCTCATAACCGAAAGAAATGTCTCTGCTGATCACGCCCATACTCTTGAACCTGTTTCTCAAAGAAACAAAGTATTCCTTAGGGAACGGACGGAGGCTTCTCACTTTGATCATGCCAACTTTTTCCCCTTTTTCCCGAAGCATATCGACACACATTCTCATCGTTCCCACGACGCTTCCCATCGCAACAAGAACATAGTCGGCGTCCTCGGTTCTGTATTCTTCTACCAGACCGCCATAGCTTCTCCCGAACATTTTACCATATTCTGAATCGATTTCAACTATTTTTCTTTTTGCGACTTCAAAAGCTGCTTGTTGCGTGACCCTTACTTCTGTGTGGAAGTCAGGACCCACTGTCTGGCAAAGGGTTTGCGGGTTTTCCATATCAAACTTGTTGATCGTCTTGAAAGGCGGCAGGAACTTGTCTACAAGGCCCTGATCCGGAATCTCAACCAGATCATACGTATGAGATAACGTAAATCCATCCAGATTGACCATAACAGGCGTCATCACTTCCGGATCTTCCGCAAGCTTATAACTTTGGATGATCATATCCAGTGCTTCTTGGCCGCTTTCCACGAAGATCATGATCCATCCTGAATCACGCATCGCAAGGGCATCCCTCTGATCACCGTAGATATTCCAAGGAATCGATGTCGAACGATTGACGTCGGCCATGACGATCGGGTTACGCGCTCCGCTCACGTAGCTGAGCATTTCGCACATATACAGAAGCCCCTGCGAAGAGGACGCTGTAAACGTTCTCGCGCCCATCAAGGATGCTCCCTGAGCAGCCGCCAGCGCGCTGTGCTCGCTTTCAACCATCATATATTTGAAATCGGCTTCACCACTCGCTTCAAAGTCCGCCAATTTCTCAACTAACGTTGTCTGCGGCGTAATTGGATATGCCGCCACGACATGAGGTCTTGATAGCAAGACGCCATACGCGGTAGCCTCGTTTGCAGACAAAAATGCTTTTTTGCTCATACTTACTCCCTCACCATTTCTATACATTTCTTGGGACATTCGTGGGCACAAATACCGCATCCCTTGCAATAATCCCTGTCGAGTTCAAAAGTTTCGTTGCTCTTGTCGATACAACCCTCCGGGCAATAAACCCAGCACAGCATGCATTTGATGCATGATTCAAGGTTGAAGTGTGGCGTCAACGTCCTGAAACCCGAATTGGGCGTTGGCAGCAATCCCGCTACATTGCCCGTAAATGGCATCTCTTCCCACGAAGCCGGCGGCTTATACTCTTTGTTCCATTTCGGTTTTAGCATTTCGTGGCATCCTCCTTTATCGTGTCGTAGGCCATTTTGGCAACATCAATATTGATCTCGCCCAACTTGCCACCCATCATGTCCTCTATGGCCTTTTCAAGCGCCTCCCAGCTCACAAGTTGGGTCGCTCCCAGTGCCGCGCCGAGCATGACCGTATTCACGATCGGACGGCCAAGCCTCTCCAATGCGATGCCGGTTGCGTCAAGCGTAAAGATATGTTTTACATTGTGAAGATTTTTTTCTTTTTTGAATTGTTCCGCTGTACTTTGCGTATTGACGACCAGCACGGCATGTTCTTTCATCCCGGCTGTTACATCGGTCACATCGCAGAGCGTCTCATCAAGTACAACAACGCAATCACATTCGTATACTTGGCTATGATCTGTGATGACGTCATCGGAAATTCTGTTGAATCCCATAACCGGGGCGCCACGGCGTTCCGGTCCGAACGAAGGGAATGCCTGTGAATATTTCCCCTCAAATACGGAGGCCGCCAAACCAAGCAATTTCGCTGCTGTGAACGCGCCGTTTCCGCCTCTTCCATGCCATCTTATTTCTTTCAAGGCTAAGCCCTCCTTTTATTATTTTTTCGCCTCTTTCAGAGGTTCTTCTACTTTCGCCAAGTTGCATGCATGATCCACATAATCTTCCCACGGCGTTGTCATTTTGATGACCATTTTCGCTGTATCAGGAGAACCACCACCATGCATACATCCCGGAACCCCGCCGCCAATTGTCAGCCATTCCACAAG
>WQWG01000158.1 GCA_009785435.1 Clostridiales bacterium | reverse complement strand
TCCGTGGAACAAATCCGCCAAAGAAAACATGGATTTGAACAAGGCTGAAGAAATCTTGAATGAGGATCACTACGGGCTTGAAAAAGTAAAAGAAAGAATCCTCGAATATCTGGCGGTCATCAAGTTGTCAAAGACATTAAAAGGGCCTATCCTTTGTCTTGTCGGACCTCCGGGCGTCGGAAAAACATCGATCGCAAAGTCCATCGCGCGTGCAATCAACCGAGACTTCGTACGAATGTCATTGGGCGGTGTGCGTGATGAAGCGGAAATAAGGGGGCATCGAAGAACGTATATCGGCGCGATCCCGGGAAGAGTTATTTCATGCATCAAAGACGCGGGAACGAATAATCCGGTATTTTTGTTTGACGAGGTTGACAAAATCGGCTCGGATTTCAAAGGCGATCCGGCTTCGGCGCTTCTCGAGGTACTAGACCCTGAACAAAACAAAGAGTTTGCGGATCATTATCTTGAAATACCTTTTGACCTTTCGAAAGTCATGTTTGTGACGACTGCGAATACGACAGACACGATTCCGAGGCCTCTTTTGGATCGTATGGAAGTCATACGGATCACGGGGTATACAGAAGATGAAAAAGTAAGCATCGCGCGAAAATATTTGATTCCCAAAAAGATCAAAGAGCATGGCTTGAAAGAAGAGAATCTGGAAATTTCCGAAAACGCGATCAGAGATTTGATCAATTATTATACGAGAGAAGCGGGTGTAAGGAGTCTTGAAAGAGAAATCGCGAACATATGCCGCAAAGTAGCCAGAAAGATCGTTACAAACGAGAAAGAAGCCAAGTATAAAATCGGAGCGAATCAAGTTGAAAGCTATTTAGGAAAGAAAAAATTCAGATATGATAAAATACACAATGAATCTGAAGTAGGTGTGACAACAGGGCTTGCGTGGACGCCGGTTGGTGGAGATACGCTGTTCATTGAGACGACTGTCGTTCCGGGTTCAGGGAAACTTGTTCTGACCGGTAAATTGGGAGAAGTCATGCAGGAGTCCGCGAAAGCAGGCATCAGTTACGTCAGATCTGTTGCGGGCGCGTATGGCATAGAGCAAGAATTTTATAAGACCCAGGATATGCACATTCATATTCCGGAGGGTGCCATTCCAAAGGATGGACCGTCAGCCGGAGTGACCATGTGTACGGCGATCTTGTCCGCATTGACAAACACACCTGTCCGCAAAGATGTCGCGATGACAGGCGAGATCACGTTAAGAGGCAAAGTTCTCCCGGTTGGAGGCATCAAGGAAAAAGTGCTTGCTGCGCATCGGGCGGGAATCGAAAAAGTGCTTTTGCCTGCAGACAATGAATCGGATTTAGATGAAATTCCGCACAATGTGAAAAAGAAAATGGAATTTGTTTTGATCAAAAATGTAGATGAGGCCATCGAACAAGTTTTTGTAAAGTAAAGAGTATGATAAAATGATTATAAAAAAAGCAGAGCTGATTGCGGTAGCCGTAAAAAGAGACCAATACCCATTGGATGATTTGCCTGAGGTTGCGTTTGCGGGGCGTTCAAATGTGGGGAAATCATCGCTGTTCAACCTCATGGTAAACAGGAGAAATCTGGCCAGAGTCAGCGGAAGCCCCGGAAAAACCCGAACGATCAATTTTTATGAAGTCAATGAGCGATTTCGGATTGTTGATCTCCCGGGATATGGATATGCCAAAGTGTCAAAGTCGATTTCTTCCGATTGGGGCGGCATGATAGAAGCTTATTTAGAGAGCAGACATCGGCTTATCAAAGTCATTCAACTTGTCGATATCCGGCATGCTCCGTCGAGCCAGGATATTCAGATGTATGACTATTTGAAGCATTATGGCCTTTCCGGCCTTGTCGTAGCCACAAAGGCCGATAAAGTTTCGCGAAGCGAGCTGCCGAAGTGTATGAGCATCATACGAAAAACGCTCGGCATGTCTGCAGAAGATAAAATCATACCGGTTTCTGCGTTGAAAAGAACGGGGTTTGAAGAATTGCTTGCAGAGATCGATGTGCTGTTGGCGAAGGAGTAAGAAATGCGATTTTTATTTTGGGGCATCCTCGGGAAGAGGATCAAAGCAATTCCATATATGATGCGCGATAAATCGGTGTCCAAAGGGAAAAAGGCACTGATTATCGGCGGAATCATATACTTGTTTTTGCCGTTTAAATTTCTCCCGGCTGTGTTTGTTTGGGGAGCGCTCAGCAACATCATCATATGGCTTTGGATCATCTTGTACTTAAAAGATGAACTGGACAAATATTGGGTGGGCGAAAAGCAGCAGGATTTTTCGAAGAAGTATAAGAACAAGACCGTGATCGACGATGTCGATTTTGAAATCAAAGACGAGAAAGAGGAATAGTTGGGACATGGCCAGAAAATACGATATAGGCGAAGAAATGATCAGTCAAAAGCAAATTTTCGAGCGGGCGGCTGAAATCGGGCGAACGATCACAGATGAATTTGCAGGCCAGGAAGTGGTGGTCATCGGCATCCTGAAAGGCGCGGTGTTATGGCTTTCCGATCTGATTAAACATATTGAACTTGATGTACATATTGACTTTATGGCGGTTAGCAGCTATGGCGCATTAACAAAAAGCACGGGTGCCGTAAAAATCCTCAAAGATTTAGATACTTCAATTGAGGGTAAAAATGTGATCATTGTTGAAGATATTGTCGATTCAGGCATTACGCTCAATTATCTTAAAAATTACTTGCTTGGAATGAACCCAAAGGTTCTCAAGATTTGCACGCTTCTCGATAAGCCTGCCGGCAGACAAATCAAGATGGATGCCGATTATATCGGATTTACGGTTGGAGATCAATTTATCGTGGGATATGGACTTGATTATAGTGAGAAATACAGAAATCTTCCATACATCACGTGTCTCACAAGCGGTTCGTAATGC
>WQWG01000157.1 GCA_009785435.1 Clostridiales bacterium | reverse complement strand
GATCGCCTCTATGGGAAAGTCCGCTGCTTGCAAAAACATCGACTCCAACCTGCGAAGCATGCCCTCGATCGAATTGCCATGACCTGTGCTCAAACTGCCATCATGTCCTGTATTCATCGCCTGTATCATGTCGAGGACTTCTTCTCCCCTTACCTCTCCGACGATGATTCTGTCCGGGCGCATTCTTAAACTCGTTTTGATCAGCTGTCTCATATCCACTTTTCCTTTGCCTTGTACATTCGCATTCCTGCATTCAAGGCGCACGATATTTTTGATTTCGTTGATCTGAAGTTCCGCAGAATCTTCAATGACAATGACCCGTTCTTCACTTGGTATATAAGCGGATAACACATTTAAAAACGTCGTTTTACCCGATGAAGTGCCTCCGCTTACAAAGATGTTGTACCCTGCCGTTATGAGTTTCTTCATAAAGTCGGCCGCTTCATCCGTCAATGTCCCGTTTTTGATGAGCATCTCCATCGTGATCTCTTTCTTGGGAAACTTGCGTATCGTAAGGATAGGCCCGTTGATGGCAATGTTTTTATACACGGCGCTCACTCGCGAACCATCCGCAAGTCTGGCATCAACGATTGGGTTGAGCTCGTTGATCTCCCGATGTACTTTTGCGCATATTCTTCTGATTACCTCTTCCAAGTCCTCCGTTTTTTCAAAGCATGCATTCGCTTTTTCGATCTTCCCCCGGCGTTCAATAAAAATATCATCTTTTCCGTTCACCATGATTTCAGAAATCTCGTCATCATCCGCATACGGCTGCAATGCATCAAGATCTGTACGCAACGCGTAGAAAACCCGGCTGACCATCTTGCTTTTTTCACTCAGCGCATATAGTGAAAAATTTTCATGGTTGAAGACAAAATGCTCAATCATAAGCAAAGCTTCTTCATCCGTTATTTCCTTTGCTTTCCTGCTGATCTCCTCACGTATTTTGTTTGCAATATCATGCAAGCCCATTTTGTTTACATTCATTTCATTTTTTACCTTTTTATCCCTTGTGGTGTTATTATAAAACAGCTGTAAAAATTTTACAACTGTTTTTTTCGAATTTTTGCGATTTATTTTTTTTGAGATCAAATCATTTGTTTTACCAATTTTTTAATGCCGACCCCAAAATCCTGATCAAGCGATATTTCAAGCACTTCACCATCATGGACAATGCTGTCCGGGTCAAATTCGATGGTTATGCTTTCCTCAGTACCCAAACCATCTTCTCTGTCTTTTGCCTTGTTTATTACGGATATGATGGCATCTCCTTTTGATTCCCCCGTCATAAATCGTAAGTAGTTTAAAAAACGCTCTTGTCTGTCGTCGCGCTCCTGCTCAGACGGCGGTGAAATGACTATGATTTTATGACATACCTGAAAAATCCACTTCACCTTTCCGCTGAAACTTTCGCCCATATCGATCACAATATAATCATACGCTCCATTCTCCGAGATTTCTTTGAAAAACAAGGTCATCTCATCCATCGTAAGCTCTCTCAGCCTGTTTATGCCCCTGTCCGGCATAAACGCATTTACGCCAAATTTGTCACAGAGCAGAAAGGCTTCGTTGTTCGGATTTTGTCCTTGGGCTTTGAACAGGTAATAAAGGTATGCACATAAATCAAACCCATCTTCGCGCCCTTTCATATAAATCAACGTCGACTCTATTTCTTCCATGCTCAAATAAAGCACCGACTTCGCGTAATATCTACGGATTGCTTGACAAGCGCCAAACGCGACCGTCGTTTTGCCTGTGCCTCCTTTGGCGCTGCAAAATGCTATCACCTTTGGCTTTTCGGCCGGCCACAAAAAATTCCGCTTGCCTGTCAGTAAGCTATGACACAATAGTATCCCGGCAGCCAATTCCCGCACGCTCGAATGCTTATACAAAACAAAATCTCTTGGGTCAAGTTTGGCTTCGCGATCAGGACGAGACTCCGTAAGCCTTATCACCCGCTCTCTCCCAAACGTTTCGCCTGTCTCAAGGTCATCCGAATCTACAATCAATACATCAAAATCACGAATCCCAAAAATCTCGTCTTCATTTTTGCATACGTTTACGACAAAATTGTTCTTAAAGATAGAAAGAGCCTCACCCAAAGCGAGACCATAATCGTTGTCGCGAGAAAAAATAACCAAATTGATAATTTCCATTTAATCCCTCCGAATCCTTTTGTTTCATTATGAGTTTTCTATTCTACTTTGTCAACCAAATTTTTACAGCGATCAAAAGTTTTTTCGAACGACTCAATTGATTGTTATTATCATCGCTATCAGATGAAAGAAAATTCACAAACATTTGAGAGATTTTTGTTGACATCATATCCATAATTTGTTATGCTCGGATTGAGATTAAGTTATCACTTCTTTTTAAAAAATAAGGGGGAACAACAAAATGGATGACAAAGACCAAAAACGATATGTAAAAGAAAGCTTGCTAAAGGATCAGCAGTATTCTGCCGAAAAGCGGTATACGTATGCGGATTACGCGAGCTGGGATGATGACAACCGTTATGAACTAATCGATGGTGTAGCCTATATAATATCAGCGCCATCGCGTGAGCATCAAAAAATTAGCGGGGAATTGTTTAGACAACTGGCCAATTTCCTCAAAGGCAAGCCTTGTGAAGTATACTATGCGCCGTTTGACGTATGTCTGAACGCTATGGGCGATAACGATGACACGGTCGTGCAGCCTGATGTTCTTGTCATTTGCAACATATCCAAGCTTGACGGCAAACGGTGCAATGGTGCGCCGGATATGGCGATTGAAGTCCTCTCGCCATCCAACAAACGCCATGACACGCTGTTGAAATTCAACAAATACATGCAGACCGGCGTTCGCGAATATTGGATTGTTGATCCCATCGCTAAAACGGTCAGGGTATGCCTTTTAAACAGCGGCACG
>WQWG01000156.1 GCA_009785435.1 Clostridiales bacterium | reverse complement strand
ACCACCTTGATATCTTCCCTGTCGTCGAGCGCATAAAATACATCTCGAATTTCATGATAAAATGCTTCATTTGCGGCATTCGCCGGCGGCCTGTCAATGGTTACTGTGCAAATATAGTCTTTTACATCAACGCTGCATGCAGACATAGGATCCTCCTTTTTTCATGCCCTTTTCAATTTTGGCTACGACCAAAAAAGCGGCAGGGATAAGCTGCCGCCAAACGTGTTATAAATTTTTTAAACCTCTTAGATAAATTCGCATGCTTTCTCTCGTATACTTCGCAAAATCAATCTCTTCCGTTGCAACGCACCACCGGTAATCCATGCCGGTGATTTGCGTTTTGATCATATCAAGATAATAATCCACAGACTCCTTCGCGTTCAATTCTCCCGTTTCAATCCCAAATTGCACCATTTCCGAAATGATCTTGTATTTGTTCCTGCTATTTTGCAGCAGCACCGGATCAACATCTAAAATGCTGTTGTAATAGAGCGCTTTCGGTATTTCTTTCCCTCCTGCGTCGATCTCCCTGTAAGAGATTTCGATGAACGAAAGAAACCGCTCTTCAAATGTCGGGATTTGCTTCACTTCTTCATATGCGTTCACATAAATTTCATCAAATTTATTAAACGTATGATAAAGCAAGTCCTTTTTGGATTTAAAGTGGATGTAAAATGTCCCTTTTGCTGTATGCGCAGCTTTCGTGATTTCTTCAATCAAAACATTTTCATATCCCTTTGTCTTAAAAAGGCTGATGGCCGCGCGGTAAATCGCATCTTTCGTTTCGAGCGCGTGAAGTTGCCTGTTCGTCATTTTTACAGTCATGGTTTACACCGGATATACTTTGTCTTCCTCATTTAAAAGCGTAAGGTCTATGCCGTATTTCTTCTGCGCTCTGCTCTTAAAGAAGTCGTCTGCCGGTTTCGGGAACATGGCTTTTGTCAAAACATCTTCCGGCTGTTCCATGTACGCCGCACATTCTTTCTTGATGGATTCAAGTTCAGGTTCGATCAGGTCTGCAGGCCTGCACGTCACTTGCTCTTCATCGCCTATGATTTTTTTAACGATCTCTTCTTTGACCGGAACCGTCGTCTTGCCGTACATTCCCTTGATGAGCATTTTCACTTCGTTCGGAACGATTTTGTAGCGCTCACCCGAAACGATGTTCAGTACCGCCTGTGTCCCTACAATTTGGCTCGTCGGCGTTACAAGCGGCGGATAGCCAAGGTCTTCTCTGACTCTGGGTACTTCTTTGAGTACTTCGTCAAATTTATTCATGGCGTTTGCTTCTTTCAGCTGAGACACCAAGTTTGAAAGCATTCCGCCCGGCACTTGGTAGATCAACGTATTGATGTCTACACCCATGAGTTTCGGATCCATAAGCCCGTTTGCAATATATTTTTCCCTGATCGGCTTGAAATGTTCAGCGATCTTGTTCAAAAGCTCCATCGGTAAGCCCGTGTCATATTCCGTCCCTTTAAATGCCGCAACCATGGACTCCGTCGGAGGCTGGGATGTCCCGTCCGCAAACGGTGAAATTGCTGTATCGATGATATCAGCACCCGCCTCGATGGCTTTCATGTAGGTCATCGCGCCAAGTCCGCTCGTCGCATGCGTATGAATGTTCAGCGGCACTTTGATTTCTGATTTGATTGCTTTCACGAGGCTATAGGTATTGTATGGTTCAAGAAGCCCCGCCATATCTTTGATCGCGATGGAGTCTGCCCCCATTTGTTCAAATTCTTTCGCAAGCTTGATAAACACTTCATTCGTGTGGATCGGGCTTTTTGTATATGAGATCGTGGCTTGTGCATGTCCACCGAATTTTTTCGTTGCCCGGATCGATCTTTCAAGGTTTCTCGGATCGTTGAGCGCATCAAAAATACGGATGATATCAATTCCGTTTGATATGGCTTTGTCCACAAATTCATCGACAACATCATCTGCATAATGTTTATACCCCAGTAAATTCTGGCCCCTTAAGAGCATCTGGAGTTTCGTGTTTTTAATTCTTTTTCGGATGGTCCTTAGTCTTTCCCAAGGATCTTCATCAAGAAAACGCAAACATGCGTCGTATGTCGCGCCTCCCCATGCTTCAATTGAGTAATATCCAACACTATCCATCGTTTCCAGAATCGGAATCATTTCCTCTGTCGTCATTCTCGTTGCGATCAGTGATTGGTGGGCGTCTCTGAGCACCGTTTCCATGATTTTAATCTTTGCCATTGAGTCTCCCTCGTCTCGTATAAAATATTTTGTTGTAATTATACCATGTAAACATGGTATAATGCAAGAAAGTCATTCGTTTGGTTGTTTGAAAAGGAAAAAGAAGTTGAAATTATACGTTATCAGCGATACGCACGGCGCAATCGAAAAAGCGCTCAAAATTTACGGCACGTTGGACGCCATTGACCTCATCATACATCTTGGCGATGTTGAGCGTGATGCTCGAAGAATATCCAAAATAACGGGAAAAACGGTCATAAGCGTACAAGGCAACAATGAATCTGCTTCCTCGCAAGAAAATTTTCATGTCCTTGAAACAGAATACGGGAATCTTTTGCTGACACACGGGCATATGGACGGTGTCAAAGCCGGCCTGCACGGACTGCTGTACCGCGCACAGGAACTTGATTGCAAGGCGGTGCTTTTCGGCCATACCCATATCCCTCTGTTCACAGAATCACGCGGAATCTATTTTCTGAATCCGGGAAGCTTGTCGATCCCTATGGATGGCACAGCAGGCTCCTACGCAATCGTCAATACCTCAAAAGACGATTTCTCGGCTTCGATCGTTTACTATGAAATATGATTACAGCGTTGCGCCATCATCCTCTTTCGTCAATATTGAGCCAAGGTTGATTGAGATTTTTTCAAGCTCAAGTACGATGTTGCTGATTTCGGCAAGCCTGTTCAACGAAGCGTTTTTGTTCATCGCCAAATGCGTTGT
>WQWG01000155.1 GCA_009785435.1 Clostridiales bacterium | reverse complement strand
CCCATTGAGATATACAATGAGCTTCGTCAACTGTCAGCATTGCAATATGTGCGGATTTTGCGAAGTTAAGGAAGCCGTCTGTCAGAAGTCTTTCCGGAGCCACATACATCAGCTTGTAGGCATTCATCTGAGCGTTCTGCAGTGCTTTGTGTATTTGAGCTTCCGTGAGCGTGGAGTTGATGTATGCTGCCGCTACACCTGCCTGAATCAATGCGTTTACTTGATCTTTCATAAGCGAAATCAAGGGGGAAACAATTAAAGTGATTCCATCCATCATCAGTGCCGGAACTTGAAAACATATTGACTTTCCTGCACCGGTGGGCATGACACCCAACACATCTTTCCCCGCAAGTACATCATTTATCAATAATTCCTGTCCGTCGCGCAAAGAGTTATATCCAAAATAACGGTCTAACACCGCAAGCGGTGATATATTTTTACCTTCCTGTATTGCCATTTGGTTTCACTCCTTAATGTGTGCTGTATACTATTTTTCAGCTACGCGCTCTCTAGCATGGATTATAACAAGATTTCATTGAAAATGGAATAATTAATGATTTTCTCTTTAAACTTCAGAAGCAATATCCTGACATTTCGGGAAGTGAATCATTGGCAAATGCAGTGATCCTTTCCACGCCGCAACGCGCCGTCTATCCGGACGGCGTTTTTTTACTTTATCTTAATTTCTCTGCCTGCCTAAAAACACTCCATCGACAAGTAAACCCGATCACGATCATCCTGGGCGATGCCTAAGTATCGGCGGGTGATCTCGAAGGACGAATGATTGTAGATGTCCATCAGCATCACCGGTAAAACTCCGGCTTTCCACGCAAAATATCCGAATGTTTTCCGCAGGCTGTGGCAAGCAATGCAACCCGCAATCTTGACGGCCTCTGCGGCGGTCTTGATGATGCGCCACGCCTGAATCCGGCTGATGGGACTCGGCTCTGCCCGATTGTTCGCAAAGAGAAAACCGCCTCGTCTGTGAGGGAAACAGAGATGGAGCGCGTGGATCGCCTGTTTGTTGAGGGCGATTGTTTTTTGTTTACCTGTCTTGCGTTCCGTGATGATCAGGTGGGAGCGGAAGTCTCCCACCTTTGCGTCATATACATCGTCCTCTGTGATGTGCAAGAGATCGCTGATGCGGAGCGCCGTGCAGACGCCCAAAACGATGAGCGCGTAGTTGCGGTAGTTGCGGCGTTTGAGCCAATACCCCGCCAGTTCTTTTAGTTGTTTTTTACTGCGAATGGGGTCTGTAGCCATAAAGAAAATCCTCCTCTTTTCGTGTTGTAAGGAGTATACAACATGATCGAAAAATGGAGGATGTAACGCTTTGTAACAAAGGTTGCTTTAATATGGTTTCCAATAGTAATGCATACATTTCACCACGTCAATGTTTTTTTATACTTTTTTATGATAAAAAATCACACTATGGCACCCCTTTTCAGCCCATTTCGCTAAAATCTATGAATGCGTTGTAAATAAATGCCTCCGTTTACATTTCGAGTTTCAACAGAAGTTACAAAGCGTTACATCAAAAGGAAAAAGGGGGAGTCATGTGTGGTAATTGTTGCCATTTGTGATGATGAAACAAAGATCGGTGTCGAGTTAGAACATGCTCTGATTGATATATTCGGCAAGCAAAATATCAAATATGAAATTGATGTTTTTTTCACAGCGGCCGAGTTGTATAGCAAGATGGAGGCGGGAGCGCACTACGACTTGATTTTCCTCGATATTTGTTTTGGTGGGACGGAAATGAACGGCATAGAGGTCGGTCGGCTGATTCGAGAGGTTCGTCATAATGACACGGTTTCCATTGTCTATATGTCTTGGTGGGGATCGCAACATGCTATGGAGTTATTCGACATACGGCCGTTGAAACTTTTGGAAAAACCTTTGGGAAATGAAGAAATCGAGCAGGTCATATCTACGTATTTGCGGATTGCCGAACTTGGGTCGAAAGAGTTTGTGTACACAAAAGGGCGTAACATCATTAAAGTGCGGCTCAAGGACATCCTTTATCTGGAAAGCAATAAGAAAAAGTTGATTTTATATCTAGTTGACGGCAGAACAGAAGAATTTTATGGAGCTTTGAAAACGGCGTATCATGAGCAACTGAAAAGGCAGGACTTCCTATTTATCCACGTTTCTTATGTCGTTAGCTATGACGTTGTGTGTACGATGAAGTACAAAGAACTGATTCTAACCAATGGCACAATCTTGCCGATCAGTTCACATAGGAGACGCGAAGTAAAAGAAGCTTATCATGCAATCGCAAAAAGAAGAAGGGCGTAACAAAATTTTCCTGCTTGGTCTTGATTAGTATTGTGGTTGTAGTGCCTTCGGCGAGCTACTTAAAGAGCAAGCCGGCTTCTGTTGAAGCTGGCTTGTTGCTTTGATATTGCATGGAGTTCCTGGATTTCTTTTTAAGTCAACTAATTATTCCCCAAACTCTGTCAGTTATTCCATGTTTTCGCACAAAGAAATTTTTTTCAGCTATAATTACTTGCTCGAGTATGCTATGTATTTAAAAAATTGTATGAGAAAAGGAAGTTTGTTATGAGAAAAAATTTATTCAAGCAAAACATGAAGCGTGCCCTAGGTCTGCTTTTGGCGGTTGTCATGGTGTTGGGGCTATTGCCGATGGCGGTCTTGGCTGCGCCGGGTTACGATGAGCCTGTGACGGTAAGCACACCACATGCAACGGTAGGCAATGACTGGGATGCACTGCAAGCGGCTCTTAGTACTGCGCAAGATGGCGATATTATCAATCTGACTGCGGCAATTGTCGTACCGGTCGGGCAAGATTGGACGCTTGGTTTTATGGGTGGAAACGTAACTCTTCAAGTCACAGGAAATTTCAGGCATTTTCTTGTAGATGGTACTTTGACTTTGAACGATGGTGTTACGTTGCAAGGGCGCAGACCAAGTTCTTTTACTGAAGATGG
>WQWG01000154.1 GCA_009785435.1 Clostridiales bacterium | reverse complement strand
GGAAGCCTGTACTGCAATTGCGCAAGCTCCACTTGAAGCTTGCCCTCGCCTGAAACAGCTCTGGACGCAAAAATATCGAGAATGAGGATCGTCCTGTCAATGACCCTGACGTTCAGCTGCTCCTCCAAATTGCGGAGCTGTATTCCGGATAGTTCATTGTTCAATATGATCGTATCCGCTTCCATGTTTTCACACATCTCCGCCAGCTCAACCACTTTTCCTTTTCCGATAAAAGTCGCTTTGTTCGGCTTTTCGAGATTTTGAACCATCTGCCCCAAAACAATCGCACCTGCTGCTTCGGCAAGCCCTGAGAGTTCTTGCATTGAATAGGTGATATCGTCTGCCATTTGCACGCCTACCAAGATCGCTTGATACGTTTCCTTGGAGATGACTTCATTATTCTCATTAAATTTGAACATTGATTTACCTCTCTTTAGTTGAACATGCCCATCCCCTCAATGATCTTATCACCCGGAACAACAACATAACTCTCCGGAACTCTTCCGAGAATCACTGCTTCTGCGATTAAAATCTTTTTGTTGACGTCTACGGTTTCCGAGGAAAAAGGTGCAAGCACCTGCACTTGGCACGTTAATATGATATATACTTTATATTTTGTCTGATTGATCCCCTGTGATACAAACTCAGTCCTGAAATCAATCATTCCAACCGTTAATGGTATGACCTCGATGTTTACGCTGGGCCCGAACTGAGATAATATCGGGCTTCCGAGCAAAGCGCCAAAAGGAACCCTGACTCCTTGTGGTTCCATGGCCCCAATCGCATCCCGCAGCTCCAACGCCAAATCCGCAATCAATAAATTGATCGCGGGGGCATTTGCCTGCACAAACTCAATTGCGCCGTCTTGATTGGTTTGGGTGATCAGCAAATGATCGATGCTGATTTCTGATTGCAATACATCATGCACCACCTCGTTTACCAAGCCGGTGAGCATGGCTCTTGCCCTCATATCACCCACATCGTTGATGATCGGTTGCACCACGGTTTGTACAAAATAGGTACTGTATCCCAATACCAAAAATAATAGCAAAGAACACAGAATTGCCTTGATCATTGCAATTCTGTTGTTTTTTTTCCGGTACCTGCGGCTTGCTTTTCTCATAAAAACCCCCTACCGATCCTCTTTATCATATGCCAATCGAGGGTTTTTGGTTCTAATCAATTTTGTATTATGTCACGACGCAATGTTTTTGATACTGCTTATTGCTTTGTCTTTTCAAGTTCTTCCATAAATTTATTGTTTAAAACTCTGATGTGTGTGCCTTTCATCCCCAGCGATCTGGATTCGATGATACCGGCGCTTTCCAGTTTTCTAAGCGCATTTACGATCAAAGATCTCGTTATGCTCGCACGATCGGCAATCTTGCTCGTTACCAAAAGTCCTTCATTTCCGCCAAGCTCTTTAAAGATTTGTTGCACCGCTTCTAATTCAGAATAGGAAAGCGTTCCGATCGCCATCTGCACGATGGCCGTTTTTCTTTGTTCTTCTTGCATTTCAAGCGATTTTTGCCTCTGGATTTCCAGCCCAACAACCGTTGCTCCATACTCTGCAAGCACCAAGTCTTCGTCATTAAATTCAGGGAGATATCTCGTTAAGATCAACGTCCCCAGTCTTTGTCCGCCACCAATGATCGGCACAACCGTATGCATTTTTTCGGACGTATCATAATCGTATTTAAAAATGGCAAGTGCTTCCTCTGATGTGAGGTTTGCTTCGGTCTCAACCACTTTCAATAGCGCTTCATTGTACTCTCTCGGAAATTTTTCGCCTCCTACCTCGGTATCTGCAATCGCTGCGCTCTCTGAACGAATTTTATAATGAACTCCGATGACGCGACCTTTTTTGTTTACGATATAAACATTTGAATCCATCAGATCGCTCAATATATTGCAAAGTTCATTAAAGGAAAATGCGCCCGTTACGCTTTCCTGCAAAACCCAATTCAGTTTTCTTACTTTAAATAGCAAGCCTATTTCCATGATAAATGTTCCTCCTGCCCATCCGCTTTTGATCTTTACATCTTGTTTTATAAAATATATTTGTCGATGTCTTCCGGATGGATTTTTTCTCTCAGCTTTTCTTGTACATAGTCACGATCAATGACAATATCATCTTTCATCTCAGGAATATTGAACGAAATCTCCTCCAAAAGCTTCTCCATGATCGTGTGCAGTCTTCTCGCGCCAATATTTTCGTTTTGTTCGTTCATGAGAAACGCCATGTTTGCAATTTCATCAACAGACTCCTCATTGAAATCGACTTTTATTCCCTCTGTTTCAAGAAGCATTTTATGCTGTTTGAGGAGCGCGTTTTCGGGCTTTGTCAGTATTTGTACAAAGCTCTCTTTCGTTAAGTTTTCAAGCTCGACCCGAATCGGAAATCTTCCCTGAAGTTCCGGGATCAAATCGGTCGGCTTTGCGATATGAAACGCCCCTGCTCCAATGAATAAGATGTGATCCGTCTTTACAGGCCCGTATTTGGTGTTGATGACACTGCCCTCTACAATCGGCAGAATATCCCTCTGCACGCCCTCTCTTGAGACGTCAGCACCGGATCTGTAGCTGGAGCCGGAAGCAATCTTATCGATTTCATCAATAAATATGATTCCGTTTTGCTCTGCGTTTGTAAGCGCTTCCTCCGTTACTTGATCCATATCAATGAGATTTTGCGCTTCCTGTTCCCGCAAAATTTTTCTGGCATCTTTCACCCTGACTTTTTTCAGTTTTTTCTTTTGCGGCATCATATCCCCAAATATATTTCCGATTGCGATGCTCATGCCCTCATTGCTCATATCGAGCATATTGCCTTTGGGCGTATCGACCACTTCTATTTCGATGAACTGCTCTTCAAGCTTCCCATCTTTCAACTGTTGCCTGACCTGTTCTCTCGCAAGTTCCGTTTCCGTCGGCTCATTGGTTTCTTCAAGCATCTT
>WQWG01000153.1 GCA_009785435.1 Clostridiales bacterium | reverse complement strand
GGCGCTGCTCAAATCGCATCTGCGATTTGCTAAGCAGGCCTTATGCAAGGCTTTCCTAAATCTGTGATTTAGTGAAAGCTACTGTTGAAAAAAAGCTCAGCAGGATGACTGCCAAGCTTTTTTTCAGCGGTGTGTATCAAACGCGCTGATGGCGTCTTCTTTACTCCAGATTCAGTTTCTTTTGCAAAATCAGCGATGTGCCGACGAACGCCGCAGCTGCCAAAATCAGATTGAAAATCGTTGCGCCGATCAGGAACTGATTTATTACTGTCCAAATGTCCGACATCACAGGCATACCATATGCACCGAATGCCATTTCGATTGTACTAAAATGCCTGTAAAAATATGCGCCCGCAATTGTGGTCACCACGCTTGAAACGATGGAAACGACAACGGAGATCACAAGATATGCGATGACCGAAAACAGTATCTTGTATTTGCCAAAAGGCGGCAGTTGGCCGATGGCGAGCGAAAGATAAACATGCAAGATGCTGAAAACAAGCTGCGCTAGGCACGATAGGATAATCAAAACGACGACGGATGCGGGAATTGCAAATCCCCAAGTAACGAGTTCACTCATAAATTCGGTGATCGCGTTCATGATCGTAGCCATATCAAAAAAGCCTTGGATGACAATGAGTGCCGCGACTGCGCCGACAAACATGCTCAGAATGCACCATATACAAGCTGCGATCAATTTGGAGGTGATCAGCATCGTAGGCGTGACGGGGAGCGTGAACATCAAATAGCCCTCGTCTTTCAGGAAGTTTTGATAAAATCGTTGTATCAAAAGAACGATGGTTACGATGAGCAGCGCGGTATAAAGTGCAAAGAGCAAAAATCCGAAGATGGCCTGTATGATTTGGATGTCGCTGCGCAACGTGAAGCTTGAAATGAGGGCGATAACAAACAGCCCGAGATACACCAGCAAGAAAATTCTGCCGGTTGCTTTGAGTTCATATTTTAAGAGTTTCCCTAGCATTTGTATACCTCCCTGAACAATGCGTCTATTGAGCAGCCTTTTTCTTCGCGGATTTGATCGACGGAACTTTGAAGAATAATATTGCCTTGCTTAATAAAAATGACTTCGTCGAATATCCGCTCAACGTCTTGGATCAAATGTGTGGATAAAAGGATTGTTGCATTGCTCGAATAATTTTTGATAATGGTGTTTAAGATGTAGTCTCTCGCGGCAGGGTCTACGCCTCCGATCGGCTCATCCAGCAGGTACAGTTCCGCTTCCCTTGCCATGACAAGAATCAATTGAACCTTTTCTTTGTTGCCTTTTGAAAGCGTGGACAGCTTCGCGTCAAGAGCAACGCCAAGCGACTCGAGCATATCGAGCGCCTTTTCCTGATTAAAGTTTTCATAGAAATCTTGAAAAAATGCCACCAGATCTTTGACTTTCATCCAGTTGTTCAAGTATGTCCGCTCAGGGAGATACGAAACGATTTTTTTGCTCTGCACGCCGGGCGCTTCTCCTGCGATCATAATGCTCCCCGATGTAGGGGACAAAAGCCCGTTTGCCAGCTTCAAAAGCGTTGTTTTTCCGCTGCCGTTTTCGCCAAGCAAACCTACGATTTTTCCGCGTTCAAGCTTTAAATTGATTCGATTCAAAGCAGCGCCTTTGCCGTAGTCTTTCAGCAATTCGTTACATTCCAGTATATACATTTGCATGATCTCCTTTACTGAATTCCGATTGTAGCAGGCTCAAAATGTCTTCTTTTGAAAACCCGGTTTGTTCCATGCTCTTTAAAAAATTCTCGATATATGTTTTCGCCAGTTCGTGTTTCAATTGATCGATCATTTGAATATCCTCCGTTACATATTTTCCATTGGTTCTGTTTGTGAGCAAAAGCCCCTCGTCTTCCAGCTTGCTCAGGGCGCGCTGCATGGTATTGGGATTGACGCCCGTTTGCTGGGCCAAGTCCCTGACAGAATCGATCCTGCTTCCGGGGCTGTGTTCGCCGGAAACGATGCCAAGCTTTATTTTATCGGCAATCTGCAGATAGAGTGGAGAGTTGTTATCCAAGTTCCATTGCATTGTATTTTTCCTTTCTGAGCAGGGCAATGCCCCGCCGATTTGAATCATATTGTATGATTGTGTTAATGCACTACTTGATTAATACAATAATGCAATGTGTTTTCTTTGTCAATACCCATTTTGTAAATTTTTTTATTTGGTTCATGTGCTTTCATTCGCAAGCGAGTAAGGGCGAGCATTTGACAACGACGCTTTGATATTGTAATATCAGATATGTTCTTATGAATGTACAGTGGCTTTCACCAAATCGGTCGGTCACTTTCACTAAATCAAAGATTGGAGAAATGAAAATCTTGAGATTGAATAAATACATCGCGCAGGCGGGGATCGCGAGCCGCAGAAAAGCCGATGAGCTGACGCTTAACGGAAGAGTGAAAATTAACGGAGCGGTGTTCAAATCGCTGGGATATGACGTGCAGGACGGCGACGTCGTCGAAGTAGACGGCATTCAGATAAGCCCGTCAAAGGTCAAAATTTATATTATGCTGAATAAGCCTAAGGGGTATATTACGTCATTGAGCGATGAACAGGGCAGGCCTGTCGTAGCGGAGCTGATCACGGACATTGAAGAAAGACTGTTTCCGATCGGTAGGCTGGACTATGATACGTCCGGCATGTTGCTCATGACAAACGATGGTGATTTTGCCGATAAATTGATGCACCCGAAACACAAAGTAATTAAAACGTATAGAGCGCGTGTATCGGGAACCATTTCAAAAGAGAGGATCGCGCGCCTCCGAAAAGGCGTGGATATTGGCGGCGGCATCATCACTGCAAAAGCCGAAGTGGAAGTGATCAAGCAGGGCGAGCGTTCCGCGATCGTTGAAATCAAGATCTATGAGGGCAAAAACAGGCAAGTGCGTAAAATGTTTGCCGCAGTAGGCAATAAAGTGCTGGATCTCGAAAGAATTGCAATCGGAAATCT
>WQWG01000152.1 GCA_009785435.1 Clostridiales bacterium | reverse complement strand
GTCAGTTCGCCGTCGATGATGTATCTGTCAACGAACACAGCAGGGAATACATAGTACGGCCTGATGGCCTGCATGTTGGAGTAGAATCTTCTAACGGGTTCGTGGTCGTTGATTCTAATATTGGCAATCGTTTCACGATTGTTATCGATATCTGCTCTGGTCAAGGTATTTTGAACCGGGAAATATCGTACGTCTACGTTGTCAAGACCGTACGCAATCCGGGTATAGGTGATGTTTCTGTAAAGAAACGCTCTTTCCCTATTGAGTTCGTCAGGCGATACGACGTATTGCTGTACAACGAATGCGCTGGCCGCACCGAGTCCACCGACCAGTACCATGATTGCAGGAACTGTAAGAATCGTCCGAAGCTTTTTCTTGTTAAGCCCCAGTACAAACCCGACTGCTGCCGCAAGCGACAACACCGCCAACAATCGATGCATCCACAGCGTAACGGTTACATCCGTAAAGCCCGCTCCAAATACAGCACCTGTACTTGAAAACAGGATGTCAAACTGTCTCAGGAAAAAGTGTACGCCAACCATGATAAAGAACAGCACGCCCAAAACTCTGACTTGGTTTGAAGCTATTTTCAAAATGTTCGTCAGGTTTTCGTCATCCAGTTTTTTCTTGGGTTGCGGCTGCGCACCGCGGTTCTGCTGTTGATTTTGGCCGCCTGCAGGTACGCCAAGCATTTGAAGAATTTGTGTTATGAAATCCTCCATATTGCCTTTGCTTTGTTGCCGCCCTCTCTGGTGGCCTCCAAACTCTTCGTCATCGTCATCATACACGTCCTCAAATACTTGAGGTCTGCGGAACGACATCAACAGCGCGTAATAGACAGCTGTAAGCGCCGCAAATCCGACGATAACGCCAATCAATATGTTGTTCACTTGTCTGATCAAGTCAAGTTGGAACACATAAAACGATATATCAAGGCCAAACTGCGGATCCACCAAGTCAAATGGCGTCCTGTGCATGAACCTGAGTACTTCAAACCATGTCAACGAAGCGACATAATAGGCCAAAATCCCTCCGGCAATCGCCGCCAGCCCTGCTGCCGCAATATTGAGTTTTTTCTCGACGGACTTGTCGTTGATATGTGATTCTATCTTCCTGTAATACCCTTTCTTCAATACTTTGAGGTATACAAATACAATCAAGCCGGTCACGATGAACAGCGGTACGGCAATTGCGATCTGCGTGAAAATTCTTGTTAAAAATACGCTTGCGTATCCCAGTTCATTGAACCATTGAAATTCAATTATAAGGTTCACTAAGGTCAAAAACAATCCAACAACTACTAGCAATGCGATAATTAACGCGGTGAGTCCTTTGTTGCCTTTGCCTTTCTTTTTTGTTTTCAAAATAAATCCTCCTTGTGTTTTATTTCATTTTTTGTTTTTTTACGTATATCCTTGTCTCGGAAACAGGCGCGTATCGATGTTCGCGATGTTGTTTTCGAACGGCCTCCAATCGGTTATCCGGCCGCCCTGAGGCGATTCTTGGTCCGGTTCTCCGCTTTCTCGAATGTTGTTGAACCACATGACCGCAAAGCCCAGTTCTCTGTTGATAAATTCTGCTGCCCTGCTCTCCGGTGCCATATGGATGATTCCCAGAATTGCGATTTGCAAAGCAAGTATAACGATCAAAAGAATGAGCAGCACTTTGATTGCCATGCCTTTTTTTGTCCCACCTGCAGCGTTTTCGCGCTTGTTTGCTGCGCTTGCTTTTTCACCGGCTGCGTCCACGGCACCTTGTCCGGCCGAATCCCACATTTGTTCTAACGCTTTGAATGCCTGCTGTTTCTGTGGATCGATCACGGGCAGCCCGTCGATTGTGGATCTTTCAAGATCTCCCTGTGACATCTCTTCAATCAGTTCCTGTTGTTCATCTTCTTCTAACTCTGTAATGAACTTTGGTTTGAAACCGCTTTCATATGCTTGCTCCGCTTCCGGTGCTGACGGCGGTTTGGGTGTGCCCTCGGAACTTTCTATGTCGTCCCTCAATATTTTGATTCCCGCGTTTTGAAGCGCGAAGTCAATGAGGTCTGCGTTAAATTCTTTTGTATCAAATCGTTTCGATAGCGCGTCATTGTCAAAAATGATCGTTTCGATGGCCGACTGTTCTATTTTCGATGGTTTTGCTTCTTCTTGTTTTGCTTCTTCCGGATTGGTCTGCGGTGTGTTTACAACCGGTTCTGTCTGCGCTTCTTCAAACGCTGGCGGCTTTCGTTCTCCCCACAGTTCGAGCGGAGCGAAGTCGACCGGTTCTGTCAGTTCGTCATCAAAGGTTTCCGGCTCTTCTTCAAGTGACAGCTCTTTGTTTTTTACTCTTTCATATTCTTTATCAAGCAGTTTTTGAAACTCTTCATTTTTTTTATTGAATGTATAGAACTTGTCGATTTTTCCGGCATCGCCCGATTGCGTTTGCGGATGTTGAAGCTCTTCTTTGATCTCTTCTATGGTTATCTCCGTCATGATTTCTGTTATTTCTTGATCGAAGTCCATGCTTTGCGCGATTTCCGCAATTTCAGAGGGCTGCAAAATTTCCGGTGGAGGTGCATCCTCCTCTGAAACGATGGGCGTCAGCACACTCAGATCATCTGATACATGCAGCCGATCCGAACGAAAAAATTCCGCTGACGGGATCTTTCTTATTTTTATGCTGTCTTTTTTCCATTTGAAATCGATGTCTTCTGTTTTTTTTGGTTCATTGGGAAACTCATGCAAATCCCAAACAAATTCCGGGTCACTTCGAAATGTGGAATCCGATTCTTCAGAAACCGGTGCCTCGTTCAAGACAGCTTCCGCAACTTCCGCATCTTCCGTACCCTCTTCGGTCACTACTTGTCTCCCACAGAAGCTACAAAATACTGAATCATCGTATATCTTTTGCCCACAAAATCTGCAAAAAAACATGAATGATAACCTCCGATCGTAGTTAGTCCTTTATTAGTTCCTCTAGTTCTTCTTCT
>WQWG01000151.1 GCA_009785435.1 Clostridiales bacterium | reverse complement strand
AGCCACAAGATGAGCCTGATCTCTGATGGATGCCATCTCATGGGTCTGTGTCGCTCTAAAAAACAGCAAGCCAAAGGACAATGCCAAAAGCAAAACACAAATCAATATCAATCCTGCGAAATTCAAAAAGATGCGCTTTTGCAAAATTATTCCCCCAATTTGTAGCCAACATTGCGGATGGTCTTGATGTGACTGCCTGCCGTTCCGAGTTTTTGGCGTAATGATTTGATGTGCATATCCAATGTGCGGCTTTCGCCCTCGTAATCATAGCCCCATACCGTTTCCAGAATTTTATCCCGCGTCAAAACAATATCTGCATTTACGAGCAAATAATGCAGCAATTCATACTCCTTAAAGGTCAGTGTGATCGCCATCTCGTCAACGGTTACGGTTCGGCGTGTATGATTCATCTGTATGTTTTGGTAGTTCAGATCTTGTTGCGTGTTTGGGGAAAAATTGCTTCGGCGCAACAAGGCGTTCATGCGCGAAATCAACTCCATGACACCAAAGGGCTTTGTTAGATAATCATCTGCCCCCAGATCCAGCCCCTTTACCTTATCGTGTTCGCTGCCCTTGGCGGTCAGCATCATCACAGGCAACGTTTGATAATGGGGATTCTGCCGTAACTTTTTCAAAATCGCCAAACCATCTTCTTTCGGCAACATGATGTCAAGAATGATCAAATCCGGCGCTGATGCCCCTTTGCTTTCCAGTGCTGCAAAGAACGTATCGCCGCTCTCGAAACCCACTGTTTCAAAGTCGGCTGTACGTAGGGCATATAGGACGATTTCGCGTATATCTTCATCATCTTCCACAATCCAAATCTGCCTGCGCATCATCCAAACCTCCCTGTAATATAGTCTTCACACCGCTTATCGCGCGGCGCGGAAAAAATTTGCTCCGTATCACCATACTCAATCAATTCACCCAACAAGAAAAATCCCGTGTTGTCCGAAATTCTCGTGGCTTGTTGCATATTGTGGGTCACGATGACAATTGTGTAGTCTTTCTTTAAATTTACAACCAAGTCTTCAATTTTGGATGTGGATATGGGGTCAAGCGCAGAGGTCGGCTCATCCATCAAAAGCACATCAGGCTGTACAGACAAGGCTCTGGCGATGCAAAGCCGCTGTTGCTGTCCGCCCGAAAGGCTGAGTGCGCTCTTTTTAAGCCTGTCTTTCAATTCTTCCCAAATGGCCGCATCCCGTAAGGATTTTTCCACAATCTCGTTGAGCTTAAACTTCGATGTAATGCCATGCGTACGTGGCCCATAAGCAATGTTGTCATAAACACTCATGGGGAACGGATTGGGCTTTTGAAAAACCATGCCCACTTTCTTTCTGAGGCCGTTTACGTCAATGTTGCCATGTATGTCCTCATTGTCCAGCATGATGCTTCCGGTGATCTTGCAGCCTTCCACCAAGTCATTCATGCGGTTTAAGCTCTTGATCAAAGTCGATTTCCCGCAACCGGACGGGCCGATGAAAGCCGTTATCTGATTTGCGGGTATATTCATGTTAATGTTTTCTAACGCTTGAAAATCATTATACCATAAATTGACGTCTTTTAGAGAAAACTTGTTCATTTCTTATTCCCCTTTCAATACCTATGATGCTCTGATGAGTCGCGCAATCCTTGACGACAGCGCATTGATCAAAATGACAACAATCAGCAATACCGCCGCGGTTGCATGCGCTTCACCGGGATGTGTGCCCTCATTTGCCAGCGCATACATATGCGCTGACAAGGTGCGGCCTGTATCAAACAGGTTGTTTGGCATACGCGCTACGTTGCCCAACGTGAAAATGATTGCCGCCGTTTCGCCGATGATTCGACCGATCGCAAGAATGACTCCTGCCAAAATCCCGGGAGTGGCCGCAGGCAAAACGATACGTATGACCGTTCGGAGTCGTCCTGCCCCAAGTCCAAAAGAACCCTCTCGATATGTATCGGGAACAGATTTCAGGCTTTCCTCTGTCGTACGCATGATGAGCGGCAAGATCATGATCGAAACCGTGAACGCACCCGACATCAGCGATAGCCCCCAACCGAGAAATACGCCGAAAAATATGAAACCAAATAGTCCATATACGATTGACGGGATCCCCGCTAACGTTTCTGTTGTCAATCGCACGATTTTCACAAAACGGCTACCCCGCTTTGCGTACTCCACAAGATAGATGGCTGAAAATACGCCGAGAGGTACTGCAAAAATCAGTGACAACCCCACGATCATCAGCGACCCCATCAGCGCGGGAAATAGGGATTGATTTTCTGTGGTGAACTCCGGGGCGAAAAGCGATGGCCTGATGTATGGCACACCGTTCACCAGTACATAGCCCACAACAAACAGCAGCACAGTCACCGTGATGCCGATGCATAGCCATGTCAATGCAAAGAGGATCAGGTCAGAAGGTTTTCTGCGTTTGAACTTGAATCGAGCAACAATCTTCACTTAAATACCCTCCCTTTTCTTCAGCATTGAAAACAACGTATTGATCAACAATATAAATCCAAACAATACAACGCCTGTGGCGATGAGCGCCGCCCGGTGGTCACCATAGGCATAACCAAGCTCTAAAACAATGTTGGCCGTTAACGTTCGTGTACCGCTCAAAAATTCGTAAGGCATGCGCAAAACCGCTTGATTGCCCGCAACCATACGCACCGCCATTGTTTCGCCTACGGCTCGTCCGATCCCCAAGATCACCGACGCCATAACACCCGACTTCGCAGCGGGTAAAACCACCCGAAATGTCGCACTTTCATGGCTTGCCCCCAAAGCAACCGCGCCCTCGTAAATTTCACGCGGTATGGCGCGTATCGAACTTTCGGAGATGGTGATGATGGTCGGTAAAATCATCATGCCCAACAAAAGCGATGCGGTCAGTATGCTGTTGCCGCTGCCACCAAAGTTCTCACGGACAAACGGTACAAGAATCACCATGCCAAAGTATCCGTAAACGACAGATGGGATT
>WQWG01000150.1 GCA_009785435.1 Clostridiales bacterium | reverse complement strand
GTTCTGAATCGCTTTAATTTGTCTCCAAACATCATTTTACCATCCATTTCCGGCTTCATTTTCAACTATTTTGTCTCCATTTTCAAAAATATATTATGATATTATGTGTTTTGTTTACTTTGTTTAATTTAAGCATATTTTGTCGCTAAATTCAAGACAAAATAAACGCACCCACTTGTCACCGAACAGTTGACCGTGCATGACGAATGTGATATCATTGTGTCACCGAACAGTTGACTTCACTGATTTAATAAGGAGGCGCAACATGAAAACGAAGAAAAAAATTACCGAACTGAGAAGTTTGATCTACGGAAAGTTTGATTCACAAACGGAATTTGCCGAACGCTTGGGTTGGTCAAAGCAACGATTAAGCAAGATAACCTCCGGTAGAAAAGAGCCTTCCATTCGTGAGGTCTCTGCTATTTCTCAGGGGCTTGGGATCGATATCGCCGTGGTGGCTCGTATTTTTGTGCAATATTGGTCTTTGGTTGGAAAGAGGGAGACAGCATAGTCTTCTAAAAAATAGGTTTAAATCGGGCGCTTTTATGGTATACTCTATTATGATTGTTCTATGACTTGTGGATGAGGAATTCCGTCACAATGACGGAATTCCAGATATGAGTTCAACTAGGATAGAATTTTTATAATACTAGAATGAAATTTTTATACACAGTAGCTTTCACCAAATCATAGATTAAGGAGCGCCGATTATGAAACATCCTATCCAACATACCTATACACCAAAAGGCATATGCCCGACAAAAATAGTGATCGAAATTGAAGATGATATCCTCAAAAACGTACAGTTTAAAGGGGGATGCAGTGGAAATCTGCAGGCGATGTCTTCGCTTGTTGAGGGGATGCCGGTGTCTGTGGCGAGAGAAAAACTAGCCGGTATTCAATGCGGGAGTCGGCCGACATCCTGTGCCGACCAACTGATAAAAGGCATCGATGAGGCGCTTGCCGCCGCAAAAGAAAACAATGACAGCAATGACGAAAAATAAAGCCTAATAAAGCAACCAGCCATCATGGTGTTATGATGGCTGGTTTTTAATTGACACGAGTCTATGTGTTCCTATTAATTTCGTTGCTGCTCTCTTGCCGTGGTGATATCACCGGGCCTTGACTGCGGCCTTTCCAGAACCGACCAATCAAGGTGCGGAAGTATCTCTGTCCAGCGAAGCGTGCTGTTCGCACGACGTTCGAATTCCGTAGAATGGCTGGCCTCTTGCATGTACAGATAGTACCATGCATTCTGGTTTGGTGTATCCGGCCATAACGTTCGTCCGTCAAGCAAGTCGTCTGTTGATCCAAGTACACGATCCAGCATACGATTGACAATCGCAGCCGCTTCGGCACGGGTCATCTGTCCGTTTGGATTAAAGCGTCCGCTTCCATCTCCCTGAACCCATCCAAAATCAGCAAGCATGTTGATATAATTTTCTGCCCAATGACCGGATGTATCCGTAAATGTGTTTTGTCCCGTAGGCGTGACTCCATCAAAGAATCTTGCAAGCATTGCTGCAAATTCAGCACGCGTGATCGAATCATTCGGTCTGAATGTTCCATCAGGGTTGCCGTTTACGATGTTTGCATTTGCCATGGTCGAAACCGCATTGTTAAACCACTGATTCGTATGCACGTCAGAGAACTGATTCTGTTGGCTCCATCTGGCAGCACGGAAGTTGTCGTCCAAAAGTCTAAAGAGGACAGTCGTCACTTCTGCACGCGTTATGTTGCCATGCGGGCGAATCGTTCCGTCAGGCGCACCGATCAGGAATGAGTTGTGGTACGGCGAGAAGAACTCTTCAAGCGCAACGCGCGGATTCTCAATGATCGTTCCGCCACCGCCACCGCCGACGCTTCCGCCCGGAGGTACAACGACTGGGTCATTCGGACCGCCTCCCTGTCTTTCGGTGTTGTTGTAACTTACCAAAAACCGGTTGATCAGCTGATTGTTTGGCGCATCCGCTCCAACTCTAAAGGTCATTACGATTTCGTTGTTCAGCCCAAAGTTCGCCGGAACATCGCCAAAGAAGAACCCGATTTCCGTATAATGCAGGTTGCCCGGTTGCGGCAAGCTAAAGTTATGCGCGCTGCTTGCGTCAATGCCTGTTGCATGTACATGCCATACATTGCTTCCGTCAACTCTGTATCTGATTTCATAGGTGATACCTGCACCGCCTGTAAATGCCGGAAGTCTTCCGGATGAGAAGTTTAAGCCTCTGCCCGGTGTATCGATAACCGTAAAGTCTGTTACTGCATTGCCTGAACGGTTGTGGAACCCTTGTAATGTCCAACTGATTGTGCCGCCAACGTTTGCTGTCAGTCTGTCAGGCAGTTTGGTCATTTCCGGTTCTGTCGGGCCATTGCCTCCGGATGATTGTACCGTTGTTATTGCTGTGCTTTGAGCATTCACGCCCGTCATGCTTGGCACATTCACAGTCGCTGTGTTCGTAATGGTTGTGCCAGCAGATGCATTGACTGTTGCTACAAACGTGATTGTCACAGACGCGTTCGGTGCAAGACTTGTAATCGTTGCATCTAAGGTTTGCCCTGTAAATCCGGCTGTTACACCTGTCGGATATTGCAAGCCGCGTGGGTTTGTCAGCTGCGTCGGTAGAGTGTCTGTCACATCCAAGTCTGTAAGGGTAACATTCCCTGTGTTTTGTATCGTTAGTGTATAGGTTAGTGCCGCGTTTGGTGTTGTGGTTGCAGGGGCAACTTTTGTTATTGAAACTTCGGGTCGTTCATAACTGAAATTGATGTCGAAGTTGTTTAACGTATGTCTTTGCACCGAGTTTGTCAGCAGCCCCGGTACACCTGCCGACGGGCCGTTTCCGATCGCCGGAACAGCGATGTCGGTTATTTCCGGGTTGGTCGGTGGTAAGAACGCACCGTTTCCTGCTGTGTTTCCGGAGAATACGACATCTTCCGAAACCGTCAGGTTGCTGTATGCTCCGGCCGGGAGCGTACGGACATAGGCGTAGT
>WQWG01000149.1 GCA_009785435.1 Clostridiales bacterium | reverse complement strand
ATCATAAATTCCTGAAAATCAACGGTATTGTCCGCATGCTCTCCTCCGTTGATGATGTTCATCATAGGCGTCGGAAGCAGTTTGCCGTTTACGCCGCCGAGGTATTGAAACAACGGAAGACCCAGGCTTTTTGCTGCAGCATCCGCTGCAGCCATGGAAACCGCCAAGATTGCGTTCGCACCCAATTTGCTCTTGTTCGGCGTGCCGTCCAGATCAATCAATATGTGGTCAAGCCCAACCTGATCCAGTACATTGTATCCGATGATTTCTTCTGCGATGATGCTATTTACATGATTGACTGCCTTTAATACCCCTTTGCCAAGATATCTCGCTTGGTCGCCGTCTCTCAGTTCCGCGGCTTCATGCGCTCCTGTGGATGCGCCCGACGGCACGATTGCCCGTCCTACAGTTCCGTCTTCCAGAAATATTTCCACCTCAACTGTTGGGTTCCCCCTCGAGTCAAGAACTTCGCGCGCAAGCACATCTTCAATAAATGTCATATTGTCCTCCTTAAAAATTGATTATTTCCATAAATTCTTTTGCATTCAGACTCGCCCCACCGACCAAGGCTCCGTCGATCTCATCCATATTCATGATGTCAGACGCATTTGCCGGTTTGACGCTTCCGCCATATTGAATGATGACATCGTCTGCTGTCAGATCGTCATATAGCTCTTCGACAAGCTTTCGGATGTATGCACACATCTCATTGGCCTGCTCAGGCGTAGCCGTTCTTCCTGTCCCGATGGCCCACACCGGTTCATAAGCGATGACGATTTTGCGGACAAGGTCTGCCCCTAAACCGGAAAGCGCTCCTGTAAGCTGCTTTTTAACAACATCAAAAGCTTTTCCCGCATCCCTCTCTTCGAGGACTTCCCCTACACACAAAATCGGAACAATGCCTGCGGCAAATGCCTTTGCAACCTTTTTGTTGACCGTCTCATCGGTTTCGTTGAAATATTGCCGTCGCTCAGAATGCCCGATGATGCAATAATCCACGCCGATTTCTTTGAGCATATTGGTCGACACCTCACCGGTGAAAGCGCCCTCATCCTCAAAGTGCATATTCTGCGCGCCAAGCTTTATGTCTGTGCCTTTAAAAGATGCTTTGAGTGCGGCAAGCTGCGTAAACGGCGCACAGATTGCTGCGCGTACATCTGTCCCTTGATAAAGCTTTTTAAATTCATCCGCAAAAGCGACAGCTTCCGCAGTTGTTTTAAACATTTTCCAGTTTCCTGCGATGAATGGTACTCTCATTTCTATCCCCTCTTACATATTTATAGTTCTTGTAGTGCCGCTACCCCCGGCAGCTCCTTGCCCTCAAGAAACTCAAGTGAAGCGCCGCCGCCGGTCGAAATGTGCGTCATCTGATCTGCGAAGCCGAATTGGAAAGCCGCAGCGGCCGAATCTCCTCCGCCGATCACGGTTACAGCACCACTCTTGGCAAGCGCCTCCGCGACCGCTTTTGTCCCGTCCGCGAAAGCCGGCATTTCAAATACACCCATCGGCCCGTTCCAGAGAACTGTGCGTGCTTTTTCGATTTCTTCACAATACAATTTCGCCGTCTTTGGGCCTATGTCAAGACCCATCATGTCATCCGGTATTTGATCCGCATCGACCGTGCGTTTTTCAGCGTCATTTTTAAACGCTTTCGCCACAACGATGTCCACAGGAATCAATAATTTAACGCCTTTTGCCTTTGCTTTTTCAGCAAGTTCTCTGACAAAATCCACTTGTTCTTCTTCAAGCAAAGATTTTCCTACGTTATACCCTTTTGATTTCAAGAAAGTATAGGCCATACCCCCTCCGATGATGAGGGTATCCACTTTGTTCATCAGACTTTCGATCACAGGTATTTTATCTTTTACTTTTGCGCCTCCAAGTACCGCCACAAACGGACTTTCAGCATTTTCAACAGCATCACCCAAGAATTTCAACTCTTTTTCCAACAAAAATCCTGCTGCCGCCGGCAAAAATGCCGCGACGCCCACCGTTGAAGCATGCGCCCTGTGCGCTGTTCCAAACGCATCATTGACGTATACATCTCCGAGCGCTGCAAGTTCTTTCGCGAAATCCGTGCCGTTTTTCGTCTCTTCTTTTCTGAAACGTACATTTTCCAAAAGCAAAACATCGCCCGCTTTTAAGTTTGCGGCAGCGCTGCTTACTTCTTCCCCTGTCACAGTTGGCAAACTGACAAACTGCACTTTTCTGTTGAGAAGAGAAGAAAGTCTGTCCGCCACCGGCCTGAGCGAATATTTCATATCCGCTTCACCATCCGGCCTGCCCAAATGCGACATCAGCACCAATTTTGCGCCATTGTCAAGCAAGTATGAAAGCGTCGGTATCGTCGCTGTAATTCTGCTGTCGTCTGTAATTTCACCTGCATCGTTCAGAGGCACATTGAAATCGCATCTTACAAGCGCGGTTTTCCCGCTCACATCTACATCTTTAACGGTTTTCTTCATTATTCGTTTATAAACCTTTCTTGATGACGTATTCCATAAGGTCAATCACCCTGTGTGAATATCCCCATTCATTATCATACCACGATAATATTTTAACCATATTGTCTTCGACCATCATCGTAGACAGGGCATCAATAATGGATGACCTTGGATCTTCTTTGAAATCTATGGATACCAGAGGCTCTTCGCAGAAACCAAGATAGTCTTTCAGCGCATCGCTTTCAGCGGCTTTTTTCAACGCTGCGTTGACTTCTTCTGTGGTTGTCTTCTTATTCAATTCAAAGACGACATCGACCACCGAAACCGCCGGAGTCGGAATCCTGATCGCCATGCCGTTCAGTTTTCCTTTTAAATTGGGCAGTACGAGAGAAACTGCTTTCGCGGCACCTGTCGTTGTCGGGATCATCGAAACGGCTGCTGCTCTGGCTCTTCTGAGGTCGCTATGCGGCAGATCCAATACCGGCTGATCATTTGTATACGAATGGATCGTCGTCATCAATCCTTTTTGGATGCCGAACGCATCATCGATGACTTT
>WQWG01000148.1 GCA_009785435.1 Clostridiales bacterium | reverse complement strand
GTTTTTCGGAGGAGAAGAATTTACAGAAGAAGAATTCAAAAAAGGACTTCTTGCAGGAATCGCAAGCGGTGGTGTCGTTCCGGTTCTGACCAGTTCATCCACCAAAGGCGAGGGAATCACAGAAGTGCTGGATGCGATCATCAAGTATGTGCCTAAAGCGACAGATCGCGGAGACTATACAGGAATCGATGCAAACGACAAGGAAATTTCCAGAAAATGCGACGCGGGAGCGCCAACGTCACTATTTGTATTCAAGACGATCGCTGATCCGTTCCTTGGAAAGATTTCACTTGCAAAAGTCATCTCCGGTAAAGTGACACCGGGTCAAGAAATATACAACACCAGAGCGGAAAAGAGTGAAAAACTGGGCGCGGTGTTCTTCATGCGCGGGAAAACGCAAGGCGAAGCACCGACTGCGGCCGCCGGAGACATTGTCGCGCTCGCGAAGCTGCAATATACGCAGACAGGCGATACGCTTTGCGACAAAGCAAACTTTATCAAGTACCCTCGTGTGGACTTCCCGCAGCCTTCATTGTTCATTGCCGTTGAGCCTAAAGTGAAAGGCGAGGAAGACAAAATAGGGACAGGGCTTAATAAACTCATGGAAGAAGATCCGTCGTTCGTACTTCAAAGGAACAAGGAAACGCGTCAGACGCTTGTCGGTGGACAAGGAGAAATACAGCTTGCGATCATTACAGCCAAGTTAAAAGATAAATTTGGTGTTGACGTACAAACTGTAGAGCAAAAGATTGCATACAGAGAAACGATCAAGGGCAGCTCTGATGTACAAGGCAAACATAAAAAACAATCCGGCGGCTCCGGCCAGTACGGAGATGTTCATATCAAGTTCTCGCCCTCGACGGAAGAATTTGAATTCAGTGAAGCGTTGTTTGGAGGCTCCGTGCCGAAAAACTATGTGCCGGCAGTTGAAAAGGGTCTTAAGGAATCCATGGAAAGAGGGCCTCTCGCGGGATGCAAAGTTGTAAACGTAAAAGCGGTTCTCTATGATGGTTCATACCACGATGTAGACTCAAATGAGATGGCGTTCAAGCTTGCTGCGGCACTTGCGTTCAAAAAAGGAATCGTAGAAGCCAGACCTTGTCTGCTTGAGCCGATCATGCGTCTTGAAGTTCTGGTTCCGGATGAGTACATGGGCGATGTCATGGGCGACATGAACAAGAGAAGAGGGAAAATCCTCGGCATGGAACCACAGGCATCAGGCGGACAAAAACTGATGGCGGAAGCGCCTCAAGCCGAACTCTTTGACTATGCAGTAACACTTCGCTCAATGACGCAGGCGAGAGGAAGCTTTGTCATGAACTTTGAACGATATGAAGAAGTTCCGGCGCATCTTGCAGACAAAATAATCGCAAAACATAAATCTGACGAAGCAGAATAGGCGACCGGTTATTTGCTCGTTGTCACATGAATAATGTAATTTACAGTTAAGTCTGGCCTGAGTACAATACTCAGGTCAGCTTTTTTAACCAAGCGCATAAGAAGTTTTCGAGAACGCTTGTTCTCGATGGTGCAATATGATACAATCAACATAGAAAAAGTCAAAGTGGGTGCGAATAGAGGAAATGAACATGAGCGGATACAATGAATGGATAGAAGAAACGAGCCAGAGCTATGTTAGGGAATCTCCACGCGAGTTGCATTCCGGCATATTTTGGGTTCTATCGGATCACATGGATTTGACCGATCACAAGCTATTGATGTTTGAAATACCGTGTGATGTGTATGGAAATATTACAGGCAATACACACATTGAGTTCAATGCGAAAAGCGGAACGACGTATAACCATAAAAAATTATGGGAGAGTGTTATTCAAAACAATTCAGCATACAAGCCATACAATAAAAAGCCATATGACCATTACCCCAGAGGCAGAATTGAAATCGCAAACAACAGAGCAACGATATATTTAAATTCCAATATCAATGAAACAAGATTCATATCAGAGATCAAACAGAAATTTGGCCTGACGGAGTACAACATTTCTGAAGTTCGGGTACTTGAAGACAATTCGTCTCACTACCAATGTTTTATTGACAGGGAGGATGGAGCGTACGATGTCTAAAAAACAAAAAACTGTATTCGTATGTCAGCAGTGCGGATATGACGCCCCAAAATGGGCCGGACAATGCGTCTGTGGGCAGTGGAATACCATGATCGAAGAAAAAATCATAGAAGCAGATGAAAACGACAAGCGGCGAAGAGCGACTCCGCAGCAAACCGGCAGTGTAAAAGCAAACAAAATAACAGAAATCAGCCCAAGCCTGCACGCTCGTCTGGATACAGGCATAGGCGAACTCAACCGGGTTCTGGGCGGAGGCCTTGTTAAGGGGTCGCTAACCTTGATTTCAGGTGAGCCGGGAATCGGAAAGTCTACGATCATTATACAAGCTGCGATGAAAATCGCAGCAAAATATGGGAAAGTCTTGTATGTCTCAGGCGAAGAATCCATCGAGCAGATCAAAATGAGAGCCGACAGGGTTTGCAAGGAAACGACAGAAAACCTCTATCTTCTTTCGGAGACAAATATGGAAAACATAGCGGCAGTGGCTCACGAACTTGAGCCGGCCTTTATCATCATCGACTCCATACAGACGATGTATACATCCGATCTTGACTCGGTTCAAGGGAGCGTTTCGCAGGTGAGAGCATGCGGCAACGAGCTTGCGAGAATCGGCAAGACAAAAAACGTGCCTGTTTTTATCGTCTGTCATGTGACGAAAAGCGGTGAACTTGCCGGGCCAAAAACGGTAGAACACCTTGTGGATTGCGTGCTGAATTTCACGGGAGAAAGAAATCAGGAACTTAGGATTTTGCGATCGTATAAAAATAGATATGGAACGACCAGTGAAATCGGAGCGTTTGAAATGGCAGAAGAGGGCCTCATTGAAATCGAGAACCTTTCACAGAGTTTCATCAGCGGCATGGAAGCGGGCATGGAAGGATCGATCACGACGGCGGTTTACGAGGGGACAAGGCCGCTGCTGCTCGAAATTCAGGCGCTT
>WQWG01000147.1 GCA_009785435.1 Clostridiales bacterium | reverse complement strand
GTTGCGCACAATGGCGATTGGATATTGGCGCTGTCCGCATACAATCAAGGTGCAACCGCAGTCAATCGGGGCAGGCATACAACCACTTATGCCAATCGGGTCATGTCCGCTTACCACGGGATCGACAACTTCTTGCGGATACACGGATTTGTGATCGACTATCCGTACAATGCAAATTAAAGACAAAAAATAGACACATATGAATAGAAAAATAATGAAGAGGCCTACAGGCCTCTTTATTATTCCGACGTTTTCTGCTATGATAAAAGGGTGATTGTCTGTACCGGAGGAAAATTTTGATGAATGTATTTGATATCGTACCTGTGAAGTTCAAAGAGGGAAAGCTGTTTTTGCTGGATCAGTCTCTTTTGCCGAACGAGGAGCGTTACATAGAAATCAAAACAAAAGAAGACATTTGGAACGCCATCTATAAGCTGCAAGTTCGCGGAGCGCCCGCGATCGGCGTTGCAGCGGCATACGGCGTGTATATGTCCGTGAGAGATATTGAAACGGAACATGTCGATTCTTTCAAAGAACAGTTTGGTGAAATCAAAGAATACATCAACAGCGCAAGGCCGACAGCGGTCAATTTGTCTTGGGCGCTTTCGAGAATGGAAAAAATCTTGTTGCAATCGCAAGACAAAACGGTCAACGAAATCAAAGCGTTGCTTTTTGCGGAAGCAGAAAAAATCAGACTGGAAGACGAAGCGGCGTGTCTCGCCATGGGCGAACATGGGCTTTCGCTTCTGAAGCCGGGCATGGGCATACTGACGCATTGCAATGCAGGAACGATTGCGACGGCCAAATATGGGACATGCCTTTCGCCCATATATCTTGGACAGCAAAAAGGCTACGACTTTAAGGTTTTCGCGGACGAGACGAGGCCGCTCCTGCAAGGAGCGCGGCTCACGGCGTGGGAGCTTTTGAAAGCGGGCGTTGACGTGACATTGATCTGTGACAACATGGCCTCGATCGTCATGAAGAACGGCTGGATCGACGCAGTCGTCGTCGGTTGTGACCGCATGGCGGCGAACGGCGACGGCGCAAACAAAATCGGCACGTCCGGAATCGCAATACTTGCAAAAGAATATGGCATTCCGTTTTATATGTATGTTCCGACATCGACGATCGACCTCGCGACGCCTACAGGAGACGACATAACGATTGAGCTTCGGGACGGCGAAGAAATCTACAAGATGTGGTATGAAAAGGAGATGGCACCTGCGGGCGTAAAAACCTACAATCCATCGTTTGACGTGACAGCGGCGAAATACATCACGGCCGTGATCACCGAAAAAGGCATCGTGTACCCACCCTATGAAGCAGGATTGCGGCAGGCCTTGGAATCGAAATAGAATCAGTTACAGCAAAAGGTAAGTCGGCCACTTTCACTAAATCATAGATTTAGGAAAGTTCGACATAAGGTCTGCTTGCAAATCACTTACGTGATTTGAGCAGCACCATTAAACGCAGGTAAAAAATATGGATGATCAAATCAGAGAATTAAATCTATTCCAAAGAAACGCAAGAAAACTCGTCATCGTACCGATGATGGCAGGCGCGTCTTCCGTTGTTTTCATTCGATTTATTCAAGCGAGTCCGATCGCGCTCGGATTTTTCAGGCTGGGGTTTTCGGTATTGCTGTTCGGAATACCGATCGTTTTCGGCGGTTACAAGGAATATAAGGGCATTACAAGGAAAGACTTTTTGTTTTGTGTGCTTTCGGGATTTATCTTATTTGTTCATTTTATATGTTGGTTTTATGCGGTAAACAATACGTCCGTTGCAAGTGCGGCGGTTTTATGCTCTCTTCATCCGTTCGTGGTGCTGTTTGCAACGTATGTGATTTTTAAGAAAAAAGTAAGCATCAAAGCGGTCATTGGCGTGATCATCGCCTTGACAGGGGGCGCTCTCGTGGCAACCGGCAATCAAACGCTGGAGGGGAACTTCATTTTCGGAGATATCGCAGGGTTTTCGGCAGGCGTTTTATTCGGAATTTACTTTTTAATGGGGCGGACGATGCGGGAAAAAATGCCGACGCTGAACTACGTATTCATCGTATTCAGTTCATGCTTCGTATTTTTCGCGATCGCGATGTTTGTAACAGCAACGCCTTTTACCGGATACAGAACAGAAGATTATGTCTTGATGTTTCTGATCGCAGTCGTTTGTCAGGGATTGGCGCACGCAATGTACAATTGGTGCATGGGGTATGCTTCATCGCTGTATGTTTCCGTATTTGCATCGGTTCAGTCGGTCGCATCCATATTTTACGGAATTATTGTTTTCAACGAAATACCGGTCATTCTTCAATGGATCGGAGCGGCAGTGGCCGTAGCAGGCCTCTTGTATTATAACTTCAACAGTCAAGAAATGCCGAAAATAAAAAAATGAAAGGAGCCATATGAAATACAAAGTAAAGTTGAATGTCTTTGAGGGCCCGTTTGACCTGCTCGTTTATCTGATCGAAAATGCGCAGATGAACATTTACGATATTCAGGTAGCGGAAATCACACACCAATACATCGCTTACATTGAAAAGGCAAAGTCGCTCGACATTGCCTTGGCTTCTGAATTTTTGGTTCTTGCGGCGGCGTTGGTTGAAATCAAGTCAAAGATGCTGCTGCCTCGTATGAAAATCGATGAAGCAGACAACATGGAACTTGAGGATCCGAGAAATGAACTTGTTTCCCGTCTGCTTGAATACAAACGTTTTAAAAATGCTGCGGAAATTCTTGAACAGGCAGAAGCCAGAGCGGCTTATGTTTTTGAAAAGCCACAAGAAGATCTTGCGCAGTATACGAATGAGCCGGACATCTATTTAAGCCTTGACATCAAACACTTTATCATGGCATTCAATCAGTTTCTGATGAAAAAGAAACGAGTGGCGGAAATCAAGAAAAATTATGAAAGGCCTGAAATTCGAAAGCTAACGACAGAAGAAAAGATGGATTTCATTCAAAAAATATTTCAAGTGAAAAACAAACGGACGGTCAACTTTAAAGAATTGATACAGTCCGACAAAGACAAATACGAAGTTGTCGTT
>WQWG01000146.1 GCA_009785435.1 Clostridiales bacterium | reverse complement strand
GACGCTGTCTTTGAGCGCACGAATCAGTTTTTTCGCGGCATATGGGCGCATGACGCCGGCCATATCCTTGAGGCCAATGATGTGCGCACCTCGCTTTTCGAGTTCCTTTGCGAAATCCACATAGTATTTCAGGTCATATTTGTCACGATCCGTCTCCAGTACGTTGCCGGTATAGCAAACGACTCCCTCAGCAACTTTTCCGCATTTCGCGACTTCTTCGATCGCAAGCTCCATGTTGGGCATCCAGTTCAAAGAATCGAATATACGGAAAATATCAATGCCGCTGACGGCAGATTCCTTGATAAACGCTTTGACGAGGTTGTCAGCGTAACTGCTGTACCCGACGGCGTTGGCACCACGGAAAAGCATCTGGAACGGAATATGGGGAATCCTTTTTCGGAGTTCATCGAGCCTCTCCCAAGGGCATTCCGTTAAAAAGCGGTACGCGGTGTCAAACGTCGCGCCGCCCCACATTTCAAGCGAAAAGCAGTCTTTCATGATGTGGGAGGTCGCAGCCGCGATCGTTGTCATATCTCTTGTACGGACGCGGGTCGCAAGAAGCGATTGGTGTGCGTCGCGCATGGTCGTATCTGTGATCAACAGTTTTTTCTGATCAAGCACCCATTTGACCAACTTTTCAGGACCGTCTTGATCGAGCATCTGTTTTAAGTTTACGGCAGGAATGCCATCCGCGTCATAGTTGGGCACTTTCGGAGCATCGAAAACCGGTTTGTTCTCACTGTCCGGATTTGCCAACGTCGTTTTGGCAACAAAGGACAACGCTTTGTTTGCGCGGTCTTTTGGATTTTGAAATTCAAACAACGCGGGCGTTTCATCAATGAACTTTGTATAGCACGTTCCGGCTTTAAATTCGTCACTGATCAAAATTTTATTCAAGAATGAAATATTCGTTTTAACGCCACGGATCCGGATTTCCGCAAGAGACCTCAGCATTTTGCGTGTAGCGCCCTCAAACGTTCTGTCTACAGTCGTAAGCTTCACGAGCAAGCTGTCGTAATACGGGGTGATGATCGCACCGGTAAACGCGTTGCCCGCGTCAAGGCGCACACCAAAACCACCGCCGGAACGGTATGTAGTGATTTGTCCGGTATCCGGAGCAAAGTTATTGTTCGGGTCTTCTGTCGTGATGCGACATTGTATGGAGTAGCCTGTCAGACGCACGTCTTCCTGAGAGCTGATTCCGATGATCGGATCGGAGAGTTTGTGGCCTTGCGCGATGGCGATCTGTGACCGCACGATGTCGATCCCGGTGACCATTTCCGTCACGGTATGCTCAACCTGGATGCGAGGGTTCATTTCGATGAAATAATGGTCGCCGTGCTTGTCAACAAGAAATTCAACAGTACCGGCATTCACATAGCCGACGGCTTTTGCGATTTTGACTGCGTCAGCATGGATTGCCGCACGCTTTTCGTCCGAAAGCATCCATGCAGGCGTGAATTCGATGACCTTTTGATACCTGCGTTGCAATGAACATTCGCGCTCATAGAGGTGGACGATATTGCCGTGGCTGTCCGCCAAGATTTGAACTTCAATGTGCTTCGGCAGTTCAAGGAATTTTTCCATGAATACATCGGCGCTGCCAAACGCTTTTTTGGCCTCGCTCTGTACCATATCAAACGAGTTTTCCAGTTCTTCCGGGGTATGGATCAAACGCATTCCGCGTCCTCCGCCACCCATGGACGCTTTCAGGATGACCGGATAGCCGAATTTTGCGGCGCAGTCTTTGGCTTCTTGCACAGAGCCGAGTGGGGAATCGGTTCCTGCGATGACAGGCACACCGGCGTCTATCGCGACTTTCTTTGCCTTTAGCTTATCGCCCATTTGCGCAAGGATGTGAGATGGAGGGCCGACAAATATGATTCCGGCGTCCTCGCAGGCTTTTGCAAACGCGGCATTCTCGGAAAGAAAGCCATAGCCGGGATGAATCGCGTCGACGCCCTTGCGTTGCGCAAGATTGACGATCTGCGGAATATCCAGATAAGCGCCCAATGGGCTTTTGTTTTCTCCGACAAGATACGATTCGTCCGCTTTCGTACGGAATAGATTATATTTATCTTCTTTTGAATAAATCGCAACGGTATGGAGTCCCATATCGTAACAAGCCCTGAACACACGAATGGCAATTTCGCCACGGTTGGCAACGAGTACTTTTTTGATTTCTCTCTTTTTCATAAAATCTGCTCCATTTCTACTGCCCGCGCAGCTTTCGCTTTAATTTTTTATATCTATTAAGAAGAGATTATAGCATATGGAAATATAAAGCACAATGTTTTTCGCACACTAAAATTTGTATTTTTTTGTACTTTTTTCGCGCCCGAATTGTATTTTTTTGTTTTTTTGAACCAAGATTGCGAATTTGAATTTTGCTTGAATCACGATGGGCAGCAAGTTGCTCGTTCACATCTTGATTTTTCAGGCCGTTTGTGTTATATTTTTCGAAAACAACGAAGAGGAGCAAGCGGAATGACATTTCTGAACATCTATACGGACGGAGCCTGTTCCGGCAATCAAAGTGATGAAAACGTAGGCGGTTGGGGCGCGATACTCGAATACGGCAGCCATCAAAAGGAGATTTTTGGCGGCGAGTCAAACACAACAAACAATCGTATGGAAATGACGGCTCTCTTGCGCGCGTTTGAAGCGTTGACAAAAGAGGGACAGCCGATCAAAGTTTTTTCGGACAGTTCCTACCTGATCAATTGCTTCAAAGAAAAATGGTATGAAAACTGGCTGAAAAACGGCTGGAGGACGTCAGACAAGAAACCTGTGGAAAACCAAGACCTGTGGGAGGCCATGCTTCCATATTTAAAAAAACATCGAATTGAATTTTACCGGGTCAAAGGGCATATCAATCTAAACAGCAAAAGACTGAACATTGAGCCTCTTTTTCACAAGTTCTTAGAATCAAATGGCAATTTGTTTACGCTTGATGATTTTAAATACATCGTCGAAATGAACAACCGCGCGGATGCGCTTGCGAACAAGGGGATAGAATCGATCAGAGATTCTGAAACCTGTTCTTGATAGAATGGT
>WQWG01000145.1 GCA_009785435.1 Clostridiales bacterium | reverse complement strand
GGAGGTAATCATGGATTTTTTTGGAATTGTACTCGGCATGGCCGCACTTTGGATCATTGCCGCAGTCATATTCATCATCATTGAAGCAGCGACACTTGGACTGACGACCATATGGTTTGCAGGTGGTGCTGTCGCGGCAGCTCTTTCCACACTTTTCGACGCGCCTATCATCGTTCAAGTTGTGATCTTTCTTGCCGTGTCGATTGCGCTGCTCTACTCGACAAGATTTTGGAAAGCAAAGTTTAAAATCGGCAAAGAAATGACCAATGTGGATGCTGTCGTCGGCCAACCCGGATTCGTTATGGAAACGATTTCACCGACTGCATTTGGTCAAGTAAAAGTAGGCGGTATCATTTGGACGGCCATGTCGGCCAATCCGCACACCGTTATTGACGTTGGCACAGAAGTCACCGTTGCCGGTATTGAGGGTGTCAAGCTTATTGTTGTACCAATTGAATAGAAAGGAATTAAAAACATGGATTATCTTTTCAGTCTTACCATCATCATCATACTCGTTGTTATCGGAATCGCACTTATTGTAACGAATATACGAATCGTTCCGCAAGCGAGCGCTTTCGTTATCGAGCGTCTGGGCGCTTATCGTGTCACTTGGCAAGTGGGGCTTCATTTCAAGATTCCATTGTTTGACAAAGTGGCAAGGCGGGTTTCGCTGAAAGAAAACGTCATCGACTTCCCCCCACAACCCGTTATTACAAAGGATAACGTAACGATGGAAATCGATACCGTCATTTACTACCAAATCACAGACCCGAAACGTTTCGCGTACGGTGTCGAGCGTCCCCTTGCCGCGATCGAGAATTTGACCGCGACGACCCTCCGAAACATCGTCGGTGACCTTGAACTTGACGGCACACTGACGAGCAGAGAGCTGATCAATACGAAAATGAGGCTTGTCCTCGATGAAGCGACCGACGCATGGGGCATTAAAGTAAACCGTGTGGAGGTTAAAAACATCACACCGCCAAGAGATATTCAGGTCGCAATGGAAAAACAGATGCGTGCCGAGCGTGAGCGTAGAGAATCCATCCTGAGAGCAGAGGGCGAAAAGAAATCCGCAATCTTGATCGCGGAGGGAAGCAAGGAAGCCATCATTCTCGAGGCAGAGGCAAAAAAAGAAGAAGCTATCCGCATCGCACAAGGCCAATCCGAAGCCATCCTCATGGTTCAAAGGGCAACCGCAGACGGGCTTAAAATGATCAAAGAAGCAGACGCGAATAAAGAGGTCATCGCTCTTCGGAGTCTTGAAGCGTTCGCCGCTGCTGCAGACGGCAAGGCTACGAAAATCATCATCCCCTCCGAAATTCAGGGGCTTGCGGGACTTGCCGCATCGCTGAAAGAAATCATGAAAGACGATTCCCCTGAAAAATCATAAGGTCAAAAATGTTTTTAAGGCTCCGTCATGTGACGGAGCCTTGTGTACTTGATTTTAGTGTTACTTTGATGACTTGATATCGATCGTGATGGTTTCGCCGTCTTTGACTTCACCTCTTACAATCTTTGATGCAATTTCTGTCTCGATGTTTTTCTGTAAGTACCGCTTCACAGGCCTTGCACCATAAATCGGCGAATATGCCTCGCTTGCGATCGTACGCTTTGTGTCGTCTGTCAGAACGACTGTAATGTCGCGTTCTTCAAGTCTTCTCTGTATGTCTTTCATGGACAAGTCGATGATCTTCATGATCTGCGCTTCGGTGAGCGGCGAGAATACGACGATGTCATCGATTCTGTTGATGAATTCCGGCCTGAAATGTTTCTTCATCTCGTCTTCGACCATTTCTTTCGTACTTTCATCAATCGTGCCGTCACTTTTAATATTTTCAATCAGATGCGCACTACCGATATTGGACGTCATGATGACGATCGTGTTTTTGAAATCAACCGTTCTTCCTTGGTTGTCCGTCAGTCTCCCGTCGTCAAGCAATTGAAGCAGGATATTGAATACGTCCGGATGCGCTTTTTCAATTTCATCAAACAAAATGACGCTGTAAGGCCGTCTTCTGACCGCTTCGGTCAGCTGTCCGCCCTCATCATACCCTACATATCCGGGCGGCGCTCCGATCAGTCTCGAAACCGAATGCTTTTCCATGTACTCCGACATATCGATGCGGATCATATTTTTTTCGGAATCAAAAAGCGCTTCCGAAAGGGCTTTCGCCAGTTCTGTTTTTCCGACGCCTGTCGGGCCGAGGAAGATAAAGGAACCAATCGGGCGCCGCTCATCTTTAAGCCCTGCCCTGGCTCTCAAAACAGCCTCTGAGACGGCTTTGACAGCATCATCCTGCCCGATGACCCGCTCATGAAGCAATTCGCCGAGACCCAGCAGTTTTTCACGCTCGGATTCCACCAATTTGCTTACGGGAATGCCCGTCCACTTCGCGACGACTTCCGCGATTTCCTCTTCGGTCACTTCTTCTTTCAGCAATCTTCTCTCATCGGCTTCTTGTTTTGCTTCTTCTTCCTCTTGAAGTTTTCTTTCAAGCTCTGGAAGTGTGCCGTATTTCAACTTGGCAAGCCGCTCCAAATCATATCTTCTTTCGGCTTCCTCCATCTGCATTTTCACTTCTTCCAGTTGTTTCTTCGTTGCCTTGATATCCGTTATGGCCTTTTTCTCATTTTCCCATTGCGCCCTCATTCTTGCGTTTTCTTCTTTGAGGACAGAGAGTTCTTTTTCAATGTTTTCAAGCCTCTTTTTCGATGCGCTGTCTTTTTCTTTGAACAACGCCTGCTTCTCGATTTCAAGTTGCATGATCTTTCTCGATATCTCGTCAAGCTGGGCAGGCAAACTATCGATTTCAGTACGAATTTTTGACGCGGCTTCATCCATCAGATCGATTGCTTTGTCCGGCAAAAATCGATCGCTGATGTATCGATCGGAAAGCGTTGCGCACGCAATCAGCGCAGCGTCTGAAATCCTGACGCCGTGATGTATTTCAAAGCGTTCTTTCAGCCCTCTTAAGATTGAAATCGTATCTTCAACAGAGGGCTGCTCCACAAAGATCTTTTGAAAACGCCTTTCAAGCGCAGCGTCTTTTTCAATGTATTTTCGATACTCGT
>WQWG01000144.1 GCA_009785435.1 Clostridiales bacterium | reverse complement strand
TCATACACACTCAAGTTTTTCATATGACTCTTCCACAAAAGTGGATGAAATGATCGAAGCGGCAATCAAAAAAGGAATCAAGGAGATTGCGATCACGGATCACTATGACCCGGATTACCCTGATCCGGCTTTTCCGTTTGATCTTACTTTTCCTGAGTACCATCAAAAACTGCTTGATGTTTCCGATGCCTATCGAGGCCAAATCAAAGTCGTCAAAGGCATTGAAATCGGGATTCAGCATGGAGAAACGCTGATCAAATGTGAAAACGCGGCAAACGCATTCCCATATGATTTTATATTGGGCTCTTTTCACTCCGCGTATAACCAAGACCTGTATTCACAATACTTTAAAGACAGAAGCGCGGAAAAAGGCGTTTATGACTTTTATCTGTATGTAGCGGATTGTCTCACGGCATATAAGAATTTTGATGTGCTGGGGCATTTCAACGTCATCGACAGGTATGTGGACAAGATCCCTGCTTATCATCCATACATGGAGATCATCGAAGAAATATTGAAAGACCTGATTTATCACGGAAAGGGTCTTGAATTGAATACGTCAAGTTTCAGGTACAAGATGGAGGGGCGTACGAAACCCTCAAAAGAAATCTTAGAATTGTATAAAACGTTAGGCGGTGAAATCATAACGATTGGCTCAGACGCTCATCAGACACAGCATCTCGGCTATCGGTACGATGCTGCGATTGAAATCTTAAAATCATACGGTTTTAAATACATTTCAACATTTGAAAACAGGAAGCCTGATTTTGTGAAAATATGACTTCACCGTTGTTTCTCAAAAAAATGGATTAAATTGGTCAACGCTGCATTGATCGGCGTTGCAATGTCAAGCTTGTTGCCCTCACGGACGATTGCGCCGTTGATCATATCAATTTCGGTTTTTCTGTTGTTTAAAATATCTTGGAGCATTGAAGCCTTATTCTTTGCTGTCGCCATGCAAACCTCTTTTGTACGGGATACCGGGTCAGCGAATCCAAGCTTTATGCCTTTCGCTTCGGCAACCTCCACGCCCTCCAACACGGCAAGCTCTAAAAGTTCCATAAGCTCCGGATGTTCAATCAGTTCCCCGTTGTGGCATTTTGTTATGCCTGCTAATGCGTTTATTCCGGCATTGACAAGGAGCTTGCCCCATATTGCGCTCATGACGTCATCTGACAAATTCGTTTCAATGCATGCCTTGTTAAACGCATCGGTGATCGTCTTGATTCTGTCGGTTTGACTTCCATCCAGTTCACCGATGATGGTTTTCCCCGCGCCCGTATGGCGTATCTTCCCGGGACCAAGCACCATAGCGCCATGGGACGTTGTACCCGCAACAACATTTTTGCCGCCAACCACCTCACGGATCAGCTCAACATTTCCAAGCCCGTTTTGCAGTGTAATGATTGTCGTCTCCGGCCCGAACACATCTATATTGCTTTCAACTGCTTGCTTGGTATCCGTTGATTTGACAAGTATGATGGCAAGATCCGCATGCCCCACAGAAGCGGCATCTGTGCTTGCAATCAAATTTTCATACGTTGTGGACTCGCAACCAAGCTCCATCAAAACCCCATGCGAATTCACGGCGTCTACATGTTCTGTCCACACATCCAAAAGATAGACCGTATTTTCAGGAACGGATGACAGTTTCACGCCAAAAAGGCTTCCCATCGCGCCTGCACCGATGATCGCAATTTTCATACTTTTCTCCATTAATACAAATGTTTGAGTTCTTCTTCCGTAACCCCGGCAAATGTATGGGATTCTTCCGGAAACGCGCCTGATTTTACTTCGTCTTTAAACGTTTCAAGAGCAGATACGATCTCTTGATTCAACTGCATATACTGCTTGACGAACTTAGGCACAAACCGGTCGAAAAATCCAAGCATATCGTGAAATACAAGCACTTGGCCGTCCGTATATCTTCCTGCACCGATGCCGATCGTCGGGATGCTGAGTTTTTCCGTGATTAATTTTCCGAGCTGTTCCGGAATGCCCTCAAGCACGATTGAAAACGCGCCCGCTTCTTGAATGGCAAGGGCATCCGCAAGAACTTCTTTTGCGGCTTCTCCTTTTCCCTGTATCTTAAATCCGCCCATCTTTGAAGACGTCTGCGGCGTAAGCCCGATATGTCCCATGACAGGGGTGCCTGAGTCTACAATTGCTTTTACGATATGAGCCATTTCAACCCCACCTTCAAGCTTGACCACATCGCATCTTGCTTCTTTCATCAATCTGTTGGCGTTCATGATCGCCTGCTCTTTTGACACGTTGTATGAACCGAACGGCATATCTGAAACGATCAGCCGGGTAGGCGCACCCACAACGACCGGTTTCGTATGATGAATGATGTCTTCCATCGTACATGAGACCGTCAACGTATCACCGAGCATCGTCATCATCAGCGAATCTCCGATCAAAACGATTTCGATTCCGGACTTTTCTACGACGCATGCTGTTGGATAATCATACGCCGTCACCATGCTGATTCTTTCAACGCCTTTCATTGCCTGTATTTTTTGAATTGTCATCTTTGCCATTGTCAATCACTCTCCTAATGCTCATTCATTCTGAGCCAGCTCCAAGAATATCACGTTGCTGATGCAGGAAGCAATCAACCGTTTCTTTTCATCGAAAACTTCCGCTGCCAGATGGGCGATCCGTCTACCCATTTTAACGACCCTGCTGGTGACCCATATCTTATCAATGTCCTTTGTCACAGCGTTATGAAAATTAATGGTAAGGTCTACTGAGGTCGACAAGCCACCTTTGTTCAGTGTGTACATGAATATGCCGAAATTATTGTCTATGCACGCGGTGATGTAGCCGCCCTGCATCACATGGATGCCGTTGCGTTGATGGTCGAATACCGGATACGCAAGCGTAAGCCGCCCCTCTTCGGTGCATTCCACAAACTCGGTTTTTAAATCGTCCAAGGATGGATGCTGCTTTCTCAATTCCTCATTTTCGATCTCTTCTCGAATTTTTTTGCCGACTTCCAAATAATTATATCTCAATACGATCCCTCCCTCATACAACCTCCTGTAAGGCTTAACAGTATTGTAATATATTGCCCGTT